>JADGPV010000128.1 GCA_017882245.1 Bacteroidales bacterium
CATGCTGGGATTCTGGCAGGAATATGGCGCATCAAATGCAATAGAGAAACTTCTGTCTATAGTACAGATAAAGGTATCTGTGATGCGGGATGGAGTTACCAAAGAAGTTCCCCTGGAAGAGATTGTGCCTGGAGACATTGTCGTCCTGGATGCCGGCGATATTATCCCTGGTGATGGTCTTGTTCAGGAATCAATAGATCTTTTTGTTGATGAAGCAATGCTGACCGGGGAAACTTTCCCCGTTGAAAAAATGACAGCCGAGTTGCCTCCGGAAACTCTTCTGAGTCAGCGTACTAATGCTCTTTGGATGGGGACCCACGTCGTGAGTGGCAGTGCAACTGCATTGATTGTCCACACGGGCAAAGAAACCGAATTCGGCAAAGTATCAGAACGGTTAAAACTGAGGCCTCAGGAAACAGAATTTGAGCATGGGATCCGCCGTTTTGGCTATTTCCTCATGGAAGTCACACTTGTACTGGTGGTTGTGATCTTCGCCGTCAACGTATATCTGGGACGTCACGTACTGGACTCATTTTTGTTTTCTTTAGCCTTAGCCGTAGGTCTTACACCGCAGTTACTACCGGCAATTATCAGCATAAACCTATCCCATGGGGCCAAACGGATGGCTGAGAAGAAGGTCATTGTTAAACGACTCTCTTCGATTGAGAACTTCGGAAGTATGAACGTAATCTGCTCTGATAAGACTGGTACGCTGACTGAAGGAATCGTGCAACTTCAATCCGCTCTTGATCCGGATGGTGATGTTAGCGATAAAGTACTTTTTCAAGCTTATACCAATGCCTTTTATGAAACCGGATTTACAAATCCGATAGATGAAGCAATTCGCAACCATAAACAGTTTGACCTGTCCGGTTACCTTAAGCAAGACGAAATTCCGTATGATTTTATCCGCAAACGATTGAGCATCCTTGTTTCACATGATAATTCACACCTCATGCTAACCAAGGGAGCCCTTCAGAATGTCCTTGAAATATGTTCAACAGTAGAAACCAAAAATGGTAATGTTGTCGATAAAGCCATTTACCTTGAACAGATCAGTAAGCATTTTGAGGAATTCAGCAATAAGGGATTCAGAACCCTTGGTGTTGCGTATAAGAATCTGGGTACAGCTTCACGTATCAGCAAAGATGATGAATCAGGTATGACATTTTCGGGATTCCTCATTCTCTCTGACCCTCCAAAACCTAATATTATTGAGACAATTACCGGACTGAAGAATCTTGGGGTTGGACTGAAAATCATTACAGGGGATAATCACCTCGTAGCTGCCAATATCAGTCAGCAGATCGGATTGAAAGATGCAAGAATCATGACAGGATCAGACCTTGGCCATCTGAGCGATTCCGCGCTGATGAAGGAAGTCGGGGGAGTGGAAGTTTTTGCAGAAATCGAGCCTAATCAAAAGGAACGTATTATTATTGCCCTGAAGAAAGCCGGTAATGTAGTAGGTTATATGGGCGATGGCATTAATGATGCATCGGCATTGCACGCTGCAGATGTTGGGATATCAGTTGACAGCGCTGTTGATGTTGCCAAGGATGCAGCCGATATTGTCCTGCTTGAAAAGGGGCTTGATGTCCTGGTGCAGGGTGTCCGTGAAGGAAGAGTAACCTTCGCCAATACCCTCAAATATGTGTTCATGGCGACCAGCGCTAATTTCGGTAATATGTTCAGTATGGCCGGAGTATCTTTATTTCTCCAGTTTCTGCCATTGCTGCCCAAGCAGATTTTACTGACTAACCTTCTTACTGATTTCCCGGAGATGACCATCGCAACAGATAATGTGGATAACGAAATGGTCAACTATCCCCGTCGCTGGGATATTAAAGCGATCCGTAAGTTCATGATAACCTTCGGGATTGTGAGTTCCGTATTTGATTACCTCACTTTTGGGCTGCTTTTACTGATTCTTCATGCTACTCAGACTCAATTCCGTACAGGCTGGTTCGTAGAATCTGTTATTTCGGCATCCATGATTGTATTGGTTATACGAAGCAGGAAACCATTCTTCAGGAGTCAGCCCGGAAAATATCTCTTAATTGCAACCCTGACAATTTTTGCCGTGACATTGATTTTACCTTTCACCCCGCTTGCCGGGATTTTTGGATTTGGTCCGCTGCCAATCCATTTCCTCCTGTTAATCGGTGTGATCGTTTTGTTTTACATTTTCACGGCGGAAATAGTTAAGAAGATTTTTTATAAGAGAGTAAAGTTTTGAATCGGATAGATTGTGAGACTTTAGACGTCTGCTTACTTACAGGCAATATATGAACAGAACAAACAATACCTGGTAAACCAAAAGATTTAAAAATGACCAGAACGATAATTAGTAAAGGCGAACATAAAGAAGAACATTTAAGAAGTTCGGATTTCATAACTGATATAGTAATAGGCATGTCAGATGGATTGACTGTTCCATTTGCATTAGCGGCAGGTTTAAGCGGGGCAGTACATAGCAATTCAGTTGTTATTACAGCAGGTATTGCTGAAATTGTTGCCGGGAGTATTGCAATGGGATTAGGTGGTTACCTGGCCGGAAAAACAGAACAGGAACATTATCAGGCCGAGCTTGAGAGAGAATATAATGAAGTGGAAAATGTACCTGAGAAAGAAAAGGAGGAAGTAAAAGAAGTTTTTGCACTGTACGGATTAAATGGATCTGCTCAAAATATCATTGCAGCTGAATTGGCAAAGGACAAAGATAAATGGGTTGACTTTATGATGAAATATGAATTGGGTCTTGAAAAACCGAATGCCCACCGGGCAAGAAACAGCGCAGCTACGATAGGTATCTCTTACATTATTGGTGGTTTAATCCCTCTTACAGCCTATTTTTTTACACATACCCCTTATCAGGGATTATTTGTTTCTTCTATTCTTACAGTTATTTGTCTGTTCCTGTTCGGTTACTTCAAAAGCAAAGTCACAGGACAGCCACCCCTGAAAGGAGCATTTAAAGTTACTCTGATAGGTATTATAGCTGCAGCAGCTGCCTTCCTGATAGCAAAAACAGTCAATAACTTATTATAGACATTTAATATAATAAGACACTTTTCATGTTTACCAGCCTGGTGATTTAGCAATATTTTTATTTTATATGAAGAAACCAGCATACAGTTCTCTGCCGCCCGATACTGAGGGATTTGATTCCCTTATGGAGCTTACCCTCGATATGAGATGGTCGTGGGATCATGGAGCCGATGAAATATGGCGGACCCTTGACCCTGCACTCTGGGACCTTACCCATAACCCCTGGGTGGTCCTGCAGACAGTTTCCCGCGATCAGTTCCGGGCTGTGATGAATAATCCGGCGTTCCGGAATAAGGTTAAGGCACTTTTGCATTCGAGAAAGGTTGCGAACACGGCACCCGCATGGTTCCAGCAAAACTTTCCGCATTCTTCACTTACGTGCGTAGCTTATTTCAGTATGGAATTCATGCTGAGCGAAGCTCTTCCGATTTATTCGGGTGGACTAGGCAACGTGGCAGGTGATCAGCTTAAAACTGCAAGTGATCTGGGCGTACCTGTGGTTGGCATAGGCCTTCTTTACCAGCGAGGCTACTTTCGTCAGGAAATAGACAGAAACGGAACGCAACACGCGCTTTTTCCTTATAACGACCCCGGGCAATTACCCATCACACCGTTGCGGCAGCCTGATGGAGAATGGTTACGCCTGGAGATTGACCTGCCCGGATCCAATGTATGGCTGCGTGCATGGCAGGTTCAGGTCGGCAGGGTAAAACTTTATCTGCTGGACAGTAATGATGCGGCAAATATTCCAGTTAACCGGGGAATAACCAGCGAATTATATGGCGGCGAATCTGAACTTCGGCTTAAACAGGAATTGGTGCTTGGAATTGGAGGATGGCGCCTGCTCAATGCTCTTGGCATTCACCCCCAGGTATGTCATCTCAATGAGGGCCATGCAGCATTTACGATTTTAGAACGGGCTTTTAGCTTTATGAAAGACACAGGGCAATCATTTGATGTTGCCATGGCTGTTACAAGAGCCGGTAATCTGTTTACAACGCACACAGCAGTGGCAGCCGGATTTGACTCTTTCTCGCCGGCACTTATCGGGCAATACCTGGGTGGATACGCTGACCAGAGCCTGCATATCACACCTAACCAGTTATTGGCCCTGGGGCGCAGGAATCCAGGGGATGAATCAGAAAAATTCAATATGGCTTATCTGGCAATCCGTGGAAGCGGGGCAATAAACGGGGTTAGCAGGCTCCATGGAGAAGTCAGCCGCCATATCTTTGAACCATTATTCCCTTAATGGCCAACTGACGAGATTCCTGTTGGCTATATTACCAACAGTGTACACATTCCGACATGGGAGTCCAAAGAAGCAGACGAAATCTGGACAGAAGCCTGCGGAAAGGACAGATGGCTGGGAATGAGTAAAACCCTTGAACAGGATATTCGCCATGCTTCTGATGAAAGGTTATGGGAGATGCGCACGAATGCAAATAAGGCACTCATTGCATTTGCCCGTGAACATTTGTCAATGCAATTACCTTGCTCAGGTTATTCACGCGACTCAATCGAACAGGCAAAGCATTTATTTGACCCCGATGTATTAACACTGGGCTTTGCACGACGTTTTGCAACCTACAAGCGTCCCAATTTATTGCTGCATGATCCGCAGCGTTTGCTGCGGTTGTTAACAAATCCCAAATTTCCGGTACAACTCATCATTTCCGGTAAAGCCCACCCCGCCGATCATGATGGCCAGAATTTGATCAAAGAATGGATGCAATTTATCTGGCAGGGCAATATTCACCCTCCCGTAATATTTCTCAGTGATTACGATATGCATATATCAGAAAATCTCGTGCAGGGAGTTGATGTCTGGATCAATACACCGCGTCGCCCATGGGAGGCCAGTGGAACCAGTGGCATGAAAGTGCTTGTGAATGGAGGAATTAATCTTTCAGAACTTGATGGTTGGTGGGCTGAAGCCTACAAGCGTGAAGTGGGATGGGCCCTGGGAGACGGTAATGAACATGGTGATGATCCGGCCTGGGACGCCAGCGAAGCCGAACAACTTTATAATATTCTGGAACAAGAGGTGGTGCCTGAGTTTTACAATCGCAATAAAAAGGGAATCCCTGTGGCATGGATATCGCGTATGAGGGAAAGCATGGCACAGTTGACACCGAGATTCTCTGCTGACAGGACAGTCCGGGAATACACCGGACAGCACTATATGCCAGCCTCAACAGCATATCTTGCACGCGCTGCAAATAAAGGTGTGAAGGGGGAAGAACTGGTAGACCGGCTGAACACCCTTGAACAAGGATGGGATTCGATGCGTTTTGGTGATGTAAAGGTCGAAACTCTTGAGAAACAGCATAAGTTCGAGGTTCAGATTTATTTCAATAAACTCGATCCTGATACTGTGCAGGTTGAAATATTTGCCAATGGAACTGATGGGCATACCCCGATTGTGCAAAAGATGGCACGAGGTTCAAAATTAGAAGGCACAGCCAACGGGTACAACTATTTTACCTCGGTGTCCTCAACACGCCCGGCTTTGGATTATACCCCAAGGGCAATACCTTGTTTACCAAATGTTTCTGTGCCGCTTGAAATTTCCAGGATTTTGTGGCAGCGGTGATTTAAGTCGCATCATCGACTACAGCCATGGATTGTTTACCGTCTTCTGTGCTCCTGGTTATTCTGTTCATTTTCTCTCATTTGAGGTTGAACTTTTACAGGTTGCCCTATGCGCCTTCCGTAATAATTAGAGTTTTGCGGTGGTCTTGAATTCTCATACTTCCTGTCAGTATTCCCATTGTCACGTCGTTCCTTCGTCCTGTCCCTGTCTTCCTGTGTCCAGTTAAATGGTTTACGTTCAATTTCATTGAATCCTCTGACGTCCCGATTCCCGGTATTATTGTACAAACTTCGATAATAGAATCTGGGGTAATTTGACACGTAAAATTGATGATGCATCCAGGGCTGATAAACATCCCGGTTCAAAACTACTATGTAACCGTTATACAAATCATATCCGCTATAGAAGGGAGGTAATGTATGGGAGAATAGCCACTGTCCATCATAGAGGTATACAAATTCCTGGTTGGATAGATCATAGTAGGTCTCTATATCAGGCAAGTAGTAATATCTTACTCCCGGATAATAAGCAGGTGCCCAGGATGGATTTGAATACTGCATGTCCTGGTTATCATAAGAAGTTGTGACGCATCCATTGAATGCTAAAATGAAAATCAGATAACTGATTTTCAATCTTAAAAAATTTAATGTTTTCATATCGGAGCCCTCCTTTTCTTGTTAATGTAAATTTAAATCAAAAAATAGTATCAAAACAACAAAGCAGGAAAAACACTTTGTGCGTATGGATAAAGTAGAGAAAAACATAGTAATTTTACATCACACCGGTTGATCGAATCATTAATGTAGTTGTTATAACAAATAAAAATTATGCCACGAGTATTTAAAGCCCTTGAGATAGAGCAGGAAGACAAAGAGGTAATGCGCGATTATCTCGATCGCCACATGCCACATGTCATCTGTTCCGACGCCGTCAAACGCGGAGAGAAGTTTATGGTCAAAGTGCGTCTCGGAGAAGAATACCCTCACCCTGATGACAACGACCATTATATAGGCCTAATTCAACTCTGGAACAGGGAGACGCTGCTTGCCGAGGCACGCTATTCAGCCGGCGTCAACGGCCACAAGCCCACGCACTTCGAGGTCGACTTTTTCATCGTCGCGCCGGAGGTGTCAATGAACCTGAGCGCTATGGCCGTATGTACTAAGCACGGCCTTTGGCAGAGCGAGGACAAGGCAGTTAAGGTGATTGATTGATATAATATTTATCTGAAAGAAACAAAATGGGCAAATACGTCAGCAAACATCTCATCAAGGATGAGACTGTGGCCTACGAGACCAGGCTGCATTGGGTCATCTTCTTCTCACTGAAGTCGATATTAACACTAACCATCGCCGCCTGGATGATACGGTGGCTCTCCGAATTCGTAATAACAAACAGAAGGGTCGTTATCAAAACCGGATTTATTGCCAGAAAGACCTTTGAGATGAACCTCTCCAAGATCGAAACAGTGAATGTCGAGCAGACCGTGATGGGACGCATCCTTAATTTCGGTTCAATAACTATCATCGGCACTGGCGGTACAAAGGAGACTTTCCATAACATAGCAAGACCAATGGCTTTCAGGAAGGCATTCCAGGAGCTCTGCTAGGTCTGAGCAAATCGCAACTTACCATGGGCATATTACGCGTACTTATCTGTATTTTCTTCCCTCCCCTTGCTGTCGTTGACAAAGGCTGCGGGTCCGTCCTTATCATCTTCCTGCTTACACTCTGCGGCTGGGTACCGGGGGTGATCGGTGCCCTCATCATAAACAACAGAAAATAGATTTCACGTTTTATTTCCTGAGCAGAGAGAGGCCTGAGACCTCTCTCTACTCTCGTCATTTTTATGTAATTTTGTCTGATTTCCGGCAAATCCTTAGAACTTTACAAGTGCAGGCTTGTTGATTGTGTACGCAGATTGAAGAAATAATTTTATGGAAAATGATCAGGATAAGATACTGAACGATGTGACATCGGGCGAATACAAGTTTGGATTTGTTACCGATATTGAATCAGATTCTATCCCCGCTGGTCTGAATGAAGATGTTATAAGGCTCATCTCATCGAAGAAAAAAGAACCTGAGTGGCTGCTGGAATTCCGCCTGAAGTCATACCGCCACTGGCTGACGATGAAGATGCCAACATGGGCAAATCTCAGGATACCTGAAATCAACTATAAGGATATCATTTTTTACTCTGCCCCGAAACAGAAAATCGCTCCTTCCAGCCTCAGTGATGTTGATCCTGAGCTGATCAGGACCTTTGACAAGCTTGGTATCCCGCTTGAGGAGCAGAAGCATCTGACAGGAGTGGCCGTTGATGCCGTGATGGATTCCATTTCAGTGAAGACCACCTTCCGTGAGACACTGGCAGAGATGGGCATAATCTTCTGCTCGTTCTCCGAGGCAGTAAAAGAGCACCCTTCGCTGGTGCAGAAGTATCTCGCCTCGGTGGTCCCTTACACAGATAACTTCTTTGCAACCTTAAACTCAGCAGTATTCTCTGACGGCTCGTTCTGTTATATACCCAAAGGCGTCAGGTGTCCGATGGAACTCTCTACCTACTTCCGAATCAATGCCTCCAACACCGGCCAGTTTGAACGTACACTGCTGATAGCTGACGAAGAGGCCTATGTAAGTTACCTTGAAGGCTGTACGGCTCCCATGCGCGATGAGAACCAGCTGCATGCCGCTGTGGTAGAGATAGTTGCCGAATGCGGTGCTGAGGTCAAATACAGCACCGTGCAGAACTGGTACCCGGGCGACAAAGACGGTAAGGGTGGTATCTTAAACTTTGTGACAAAGCGCGGAATATGCAAGGGCGATGATTCAAAAATATCATGGACACAGGTCGAGACAGGGTCGGCCATTACCTGGAAATACCCTTCATGCATCCTGCGTGGCAACAACAGCACGGGTGAGTTCTACTCGGTCGCCGTCACCAACAACCACCAGCAGGCTGACACCGGCACCAAGATGATACACATCGGCAAAAACACAAAGAGTACGATCTTATCCAAGGGTATCTCGGCCGGCTTCGGACAGAACAGCTACCGCGGATTGGTAAAGGTTCTTAGTAAGGCGGAAGGCGCACGCAATTTTTCACAGTGCGATTCGCTCCTTCTGGGTGATAAGTGCGGTGCCCACACCTTCCCTTATATCGAGGTCGATAATCCTTCAGCAATAGTTGAGCACGAGGCAACCACCTCACGTATCGGTGAGGACCAGATCTTTTACTGCAACCAGCGGGGTATATCCACCGAGGATGCTATCGGACTGATCGTTAACGGCTATGCCCGCGAGGTTATAAACAAGCTTCCTATGGAATTTGCTGTTGAGGCACAGAAGCTGCTGCAGATAAGCCTTGAAGGCAGTGTCGGTTAAATTGAATTTACCCTACAGATAATATGAAAGACAATTTTCTGCTACAGATAAAAGAACTCAAAGCCTCAATTGATAATAAAGAGATCCTCAAAGGCTTAAACCTTGAGGTCGGGTATGGAGAGATACATGCAATCATGGGTCCGAACGGAAGTGGCAAGAGTACCCTGGCTAATGTACTGACAGGGCGTGATATAGCTACTGTCACTCATGGCTCTGTGACTTTCGAGGGTCATAACCTGCTCGAGATGTCGCCTGAAGAGAGAGCCCGCGAAGGTATCTTCCTCTCGTTTCAGTATCCGATTGAAATACCCGGAGTCAGCATGGTCAACTTCATGAAGACAGCTGTCAATGAACAACGCAAGTACCACGGTCTCGAACCGCTGTCAGCTTCTGACTTTTTAAAGCTGATGCGTGAGAAGAAAGAGCTTGTTGAGATAGACTCAGCCCTTACAAACAGGAGTGTAAATGAAGGTTTTTCAGGCGGGGAGAAGAAAAAGAATGAGATATTTCAGATGGCAATGCTTGAGCCCCGGCTGGCACTCCTTGATGAGACCGACTCGGGCCTTGACATCGACGCCCTTCGCATCGTGGCCAACGGCGTCAACAAGATACGCAGGCCTGATACATCAGTCATCGTCATTACACACTACCAGAGACTGCTTGACCATATAATACCTGATTTTGTACATGTGATGTATGACGGGCGAATTGTTAAATCGGCCGGACCTGAACTTGCTCTCGAGCTCGAAGAGAGAGGATATGACTGGATAAGAAAAGAAGCAGACGTCAGCGAAGAGTCATGGACTACAGACCAGAAGTGATAAGCAAAATGTCAGCACTCTATGCTGCTGGCAGCGGGAGCTTTCTTAAAGACTCTCCGGAGCTCTTTAACAGGTACCGCGAAAGCGCCTTTGAAGATTTCAAGCGCCTCGGCATCCCTGACAGAAAGAATGAGGCTTATAAATATACCAACCTCGAAACATTCCTGAATTACCAATACCAGGAATACTACTCTCCGCTGCCTGCCGACTTCAGGGAAGCTGAGAAGTTTCACTGTGAAGTGGAGGATCTTGATGTGTGGAATATGGTCCTTCTCAACGGTTTCTTCCCTAACGGGGAAAAGGGTCTGGTTATGCTTCCCGGAGGAATATGGGTCGGCAGCATGAAGTTCGCAGTGAAACAGTTCCCTGCCCTGATGGAGAAACATTACAACAAATATGTCGAGAATGCAAATGACGGACTGGTGCCGCTGAACACAGCGCTGGCCACTGACGGACTGTTCATTTACGCGCCAAAAAACACTGTCTACACCAAACCTGTACAGATAGTCAACCTGCTTCATTCCGATAAGGATATCTTTGTTCAGGACCGTAATCTTGTGGTAGTGGAAGACGGAGCACAGCTCTCACTTTTAGTTTGCGACCATGCTCTTTCTCCTCAGCATTTCCTCACGAACACAGTCACGGAAGTATATGTGGGCCGGAATTCCCGTTTTGATATCATCAGGGTGCAGAACCAGCATAACAACTCGGGAAAGATGACCCATACATATATTCACCAGGAGCGTGACAGCTATGCATCTTCGAACAACATCACCCTTCACGGGGGACTTGTACGGAATGCTACATGGCACCATCTGGGGGGTGAGAACGCAGAGACACATTCATACGGCCTCTTCCTTGCTGACAAGCACCAGCATATTGCCAATTTTGTAAAGGTTGACCACGTAGCACCAAACTGCAACAGCACTCAGCTCTTTAAGGGTGTTCTTGATGACAACGCTTCCGGAGCCTTCAACGGCCGTATTATGGTTCATAAAGAGGCCCAGGGAACAAATGCATACCAGAGCAACAATAATATTATTCTTTCCGAAAATGCCAGGATGGATACCAAACCGCAGTTGGAGATCTTTGCCGATGATGTGAAATGCAGCCATGGAGCAACTGTAGGTCAGATTGACGCAGATGCTCTGTTCTACCTTCGTTCACGAGGTATAGATGCACGTGAGGCGAGGCTTATGCTGATGTTCGGATTTGCTCACGAGGTAATACAGAATATCCCTATCGAAGCTTTGCGTGACCGCATTGATAACCTTGTTCATCAGCGTCTCCGTGGAGAGCTGTCGCGCTGCGCCTCCTGCGCCATTCAGTGTAATTGACCCTTAACATGAAACTTCCCCGGAGCATAGAAGAGATACGGTCCGACTTTCCGATACTGTCGGTGAAAGTCCATGATAAACCGCTTATTTATTTGGATAACGGCGCCACAACCCAGAAGCCGGTTCAGGTGCTTCAGGTTATGGATGAGCTGTACCGCACAGCTAATGCCAATGTGCACCGCGGCGTACATTATCTCTCAGACATTGTTTCTGAGCGTTACGAAGCCGCCCGTGAGACAGTGAGGGCATTCATCAATGCACCAAAAAGAGAGGAAGTGATATTTACAGCCGGCACCACTGCCTCAATAAATGCCGTGGCTTTTTCCTTCGGCGAGAGGTTTGTTCATGAAGGCGATGAGATCATAATCAGCGGCATGGAACATCATGCCAATATTGTCCCATGGCAGATGCTGTGCGAGAGAAAAGGTTCAAAACTCAGGATCATCCCATTTTCTGATCAGGGAGTGCTTGATCTGGAGGCCTACCGCAGCATGTTCACCGAACGCACGCGTATTGTTGCTGTCACCCATGCCTCTAACGTACTGGGAACAATAAATCCCGTTAAGGAGATAGTTACGGAAGCACACCGCCATGATGTCCCTGTACTCATTGACGGGGCACAGAGTATCCAGCATGGTATTGTTGATGTGGCTGACATCGGCTGTGATTTCTTTGCCTTTTCCGGGCACAAGATCTACGGCCCTAACGGAATTGGGGTGTTGTATGGCAAAGAGAAGTGGCTCAACGAGATACCTCCGTACCAGGGAGGAGGAGACATGGTCGCCAGCGTCACCTTTGAGAAGACGACATACAACGAGCTGCCCTTTAAGTTTGAAGCGGGAACAACGAATTTCACAGGGGCAATAGGCCTCGGTACCGCACTTGACTATCTCACGGCTCTGGGCCGTGAAGCAGTGGCAGAGAGAGAACAGGCTCTCCTGGCACAGGCAACCGGCGGACTGTCATCTGTCTCCGGCATGCGTATCTATGGAACAGCTCCGGGAAAAGTTTCTCTTGTATCATTCCTCCCCGGAAACATACATCCTTATGACGCCGGCATGATTCTTGACAAGATGGGTATCGCGGTAAGAACAGGAACACATTGCGCACAGCCCGTGATGGACCGTTACGGTATCACAGGAACAATAAGGGCTTCGATGGCTTTCTACAATACGGAGGAGGAGATAGATGCCCTTGTAAAAGGCGTAAGAAAAGTGACGGAAATGTTCGCCTGACCATAGGACTATGACAATAAACGAGATACAGGACCAGATCATTGATGAATTCTCGGTCTTCACAGACTGGATGGAGAAGTATGAGTACCTTATCGATATGGGCAGGTCACTCACTCCCTTTGACATTGCTCATAAGGTCCCTGACTTCCTCATTGAAGGATGTCAGAGCAAGGTGTGGCTCTATCCTTCATTCAGCAACGGAATAATAACCTTTACGGCCGACAGTGATGCTCTTATTACACGGGGCATTGTGGCCTTGCTTGTAAGGGTCTTTTCAGGTCACACACCTGATGAGATTATCAGTGCCGATATATATTTTATTGACCGGATTGGACTGAAGCAAAACCTCTCGCCCACCCGTTCAAACGGTCTTCTCTCAATGATGAAACAGATGAGGCTCTATGCCCTGGCATTCAAATCAAAACAGGAACAGTTATGAACACTCAGGAGATACAGGAAACAGAAGCAAGGATAGTAGGAGTGCTAAGAAGTATTTTTGATCCGGAGATCCCTGTCAACATTTATGATCTTGGCCTGATCTATGAGGTCAGGGTGGATGAGGAGCAGACGGCGCACATAACGATGACGCTCACAGCACCCAACTGCCCGATGGCAGAAGACCTTGTGGAAGAGGTCAGATACAAGGTTGCCGGAACAAAGGGAGTTAAAGAATGTGATCTGAAGCTCACCTTCAATCCGCCGTGGGACCGCAGCATGCTCTCCGATGAGGCTAAGCTTGAATTAGGATTTATATAAAATATGACCTATGCCTGACGCCCGCCAGATCGCACTTACATGGAAAATGCATGAAATCCTTCGCTCGGAGGGTTTTGATATTTTCGGCATCGCCCCGGCCTCGCCACATCACGAGGACAGCCAGCACCTGAGTGAATGGATATCTGCAGGAAAGAATGGCGCCATGAAATTCATCGAACGGAACCTTGATAAACGCGGTGACATTACCTCACTGATTGAGGGCGCAAAGTCAGTTATTGTTGCAGGACTCCGTTACTACAGCGATGATCCTTCCGCAGGTAAGGACAATTACTTCGTATGCCGCTACGCACGGGTCAGAGACTATCATCAGGTTATGGAAGAAAAGCTTGACCGCGTTCAGAAAATCATTAAAAAGGAGGTGCCCGGAGCAGCGTGCCGTGTATTCTGTGATTCCGGACCCGTGACTGAAAAGGCATGGGCCGTGCGCGCCGGACTGGGATGGCGCGGACGTCACAGCATGATCATCAATAAAGATATTGGCTCTTTCTTTTTCCTCGGTGAGATTGTTACTTCAGCAGAGTTTTTGTACGAAAATGCTTCTTCACGTGATCGCTGTGGAGAATGCAGGCTTTGCATAGATGCATGTCCCACTGGTGCTATATGCGATAACCGTACAATAGATGCCCGCCGCTGCATATCCTATCTGACTGTCGAGTACGAGGGAGACTTGCCGGAAGAATTCAGGGGAAAGACTGAAAAAATAATATTCGGCTGCGACCGCTGCCAGGAGGTCTGCCCGTTTAACAGAAAAGCCGTGCATTACACGGACAAAGAACTTGTTCCCGAATTTCCTGTCACATCGCTTACAAGGAAAGACTGGCTGGCAATGACCCCGGAAGACTTTAAAAAGATGTTCAAGTCGTCAGCAATCAAGCGGACAGGTTTTAAAATAATCAAAAGGAATATCGATTTTGTGAATTTCAAGTCATCTGAAAAGCGGTGATATCCTCTGTTGATTCCCGTCATTCTTTGCAGGGGTCAGCTTTAGTATCCTGGCAATGATATCATAAACATCCACATTGTACAGGGTATCAACTGCAAAGCCCTTTTTAAATGCCGGACCCTCAGCGTAAAAGATAGATTGCATATCACGGAATTTCCAATCGTATCCATGATCACCCCTGTTATAATTGGAAGGCACTGGACGCAGGCCGGCCATCCACCCGGGATCGGCGATCAGAACTATGGCGGGAATTCGCTGATTAGTGCCGTAGTGCAGGTAAGCAGGCAGTTCTTCTCTCCTGTAAGCCTTAATACCTTTTTGAATATTAAGATAATAAAGCACACTGTCAGTCATTCCCTCTGCAGGCTCAATAGCCCATACAGGCGTGCCGCCATATATTCTTTTAATCATTCTTTCAGGCAGGGTATCAAGGATATAGTTATAGCGTGAAGCGTCTATCTCGCCCATACCGTGGTCAGACAGAACGATCAGGTTAGTATTTTTTGCCTGCGGCAGCTTACTGATCCCATCGCGTAATGAGCCGATGAGGCTGTCAAGGCTTTTAACAACAGTGCCTGTCTCGGGTGACAGCGGTCCGTATACATGGCTGACGGCATCGGGCTCTTCAAAATAGAGGGTCACCAGGTGAGGCCTTTTATTCTGCGGTAATGAGAGCCATTTCATGACTGTGTCGACACGGTCAGCAAAAGGAACCTCCTCATCAAACGCCTTCCAGTAATCAGGTTGAATTCCCATGATCGGTGCCTCAGAGCCAACCCAATAAAATGATGCAGTTTTTACGCCGGCTTTGTCTGCAGTGACCCATATCGGTTCGCCTCCATAAAAAGAGGCGTTCCCTACCATTTTCCGGTCACCTATCCTGTACACCAGGTCAAGGTCAGGCGCATAGAAACTGTTATTGACAAGCCCTTGATGATCAGGATACAAACCTGTAGCTATGGCATAATGATTCGGGAAGGTTTTTGTAGGAAAGGAAGGTATGAGCCTTTCGGCCATCACCCCCTTTTTTGCAATATCATCAAGCACGGGAGTACCATATATCGAATCATAATCCCACCTGAAGGCATCAAGTGATACCATGACCACATAGGGAGTTTCCCTTTCAATTCTAAAATTGCTACATCCGGTAAATGAGAGCAGCGCTAAGAATACGGCAATGATATAATTGAAATGTTTCATGCGTCTTGGGTATTGAAGTTTCACCTCTGAAAAGTAAAACAATTTTTAATGGCAGATGTTCCTCCTCATTACAGAATTTACCTCTATTTTTGAATTACTAACCGGTTTCGTAAAATGAAAAAGATCATTCTTTCCATCTTGCTGCTCTCTGCAGCTTTTGTAATGGAGGCACAAAAAAATTATGCTTTGTTAGTGATAGATATACAGAATTTTTATTTCCCCGGAGGACGATCTGAGCTTGTAGATCCGGTAAAAGCAGCTGAAAAGGCTGCCATTGCAATAGCCTTGGCAAGGACAGAAAACAACCCAGTCATCTTCATTCAGCATAAATCGTCAGAAAGGATGGAAATCAATGACCTGGTAAAACCTTCACCGGGCGAAGCTGTTTTTGTAAAGGAAGAAGTCAACAGTTTCCTGGGAACAGGATTGACAGAGTATATAAAGAATCTTGGTGTTGATACATTGGTGATCTGCGGGATGCAGACGCAGATGTGTGTTGAGGCGGCAGTGCGGGCAGCGCATGATCTTGGTTATTCTGTCATTTTGCTTCACGACGCCTGTGCCGCACGTAACCTGAAATTCGGTGACCGTGAGGTGTCAGCAGCTGACGTTCAGGCCTCCACCCTGGCAGCAATGAAGAATTACGCAGAAGTGATTTCCGTGGAAGAATGGACTATGAGGCAAAAGGCAGTAGAGAAGCGACCGTAAAGTCCCGACATAGTATGTCGGGATAGGGAGCTGTCAGACTGCAGGGCGAGCAGTAGGTAGTAGTGATTTAATTCAATAGTTTTTCTCCTCCTAAGTTAGGAGGAGTACCCCGACCGAAGTGTCGGGGGGAGGTGGTATGTAAGATATGAAACCAAAGCTTTTTGAAAGAATTGATCCTGTTATCCTTGCAATTGCCCTGCTGAATATTGCAGTGCGGCTGCTGGTTTATGACAATCTTGAATACCATCGCGACGAGCTGCTTTACTTTTCACTTGGTCATCATCCTGCCTTCGGCTATGCCAGCGTCCCTCCGCTCATAGGGTGGATAAGCTGGCTGATGCAGAATGTCTTTGGTAGTAATCTCTTCGCCGTAAGACTCTTTCCTGCCTTGCTCGGGGGTGTTATGATTTTCATCGTTGCTTCCATGGCCAGAGAGCTTGGCGGTACGAGATACAGCTCCATACTTGCTGCAATTGGCCTGTCAGTCTGCATCTTTTTCATGAGAACCTACTTTCTCTTTATGCCTGTTCATATTGAGGTATTTTTATGGACGCTCTGTATATGGCTGATACTTAAATTCATAAATAGCGGAAAAGACAGGTGTCTGATTTTTTTTGGAATTGCTGCCGGATTTGCCCTGCTCAATAAATACCTCTCCGGACTTTTATTTACAGGACTACTGCTTATTATTCCCTTTACAAAATACCGGAATATATTCAGAAACAGATCTTTCTGGATCGGTATGATTGCAGGAGGATTGATCTTCCTCCCGAATCTGATCTGGCAGGCAGAAAAGGGCTTTCCTGTCTTTAACCATATGTCAGAACTGTATGATACTCAACTGGTACATATGGATGCCGCCACTTTCCTTACAGAACAGATCATCAGTCCTTATGCCGGATCAATATTAGTAATCGGAGGACTGATCTTCCTTCTCTTTTCCAAAAAGATGAAGAACCTGAGATTCCTTGGCTTTCTGTCAATCTTTATCATTGCAGCCCTTTTATTCATGAAGGGGAAAGGTTATTATACTCTCGGTATCTACCCTATGATGATCGCCGCAGGCGGTGCGGCATTTGATACATGGCTCAGGAGCCGGATAACAAGGATTGTGCTGCCATTTTTTATGGTTCTGATTACTATTCCCGTTGTGCCAATCGGATTGCCCGTTCTGGACAAAGAGGGCCTGAAAGCCTATTTTAAGGTACTCGATGAAAAATACGGTATTGACCTGGGAAGAAGATTTGAAGACGGTACAATCCACTCCCTGCCACAGGATTATGCCGATATGATCGGATGGGGAGAGCTCACTGCAATTACCGACAGTGCTTACAATATGATCGGAGACAAGCAAGCCTCAGTCATATACGGTGAAAACTACGGACAGGCAGGAGCAATAACCGTCATTGGTAAAAAATACGGATTGCCTGAGGCAGTAAGCTTCAGCGAGAGCTTCAGATACTGGTTCCCCCGTGAGTTTCCGGTTGAGATGAAGTCATTTGTCTATATAAACGATGAGCCAGGGGAAGATGTGAAGGAGCTGTTTGCCAGGATCACTCTCATCGGAAGAATATCGGATCCTGACGCACGTGAATACGGCACGGGAGTATTTCTTTGTGAAGAGCCCGTGACAAGTTTCAACACTTTCTGGAAAGAGAGAACAAGGGATATTAAATAAATTTACTTCTCCATTGCTTTCGCCCTGAGATCCGGCGGCATCTTCTCTATGGCATATCTCAGTGCCGTGCGGGGCATGCCTGCTTTGTGATCCTGTCTGACTTTCCTGAGTATATCATCCATTATTTGCTGCCTTTAAAATCTCGATCATTATTTTGCTCTCATCTCTGTCGCCAGCCTCAATAATCATAACGTCTTTAATTCCAAACTTACTTGCAACCTGGTCGATAAGACTTTTTCTTACTACAAGAATGATCTGCCATTCATTCTGATCTATTAATTCGCTGATCCTTCCTGCCCAGCCTTCGCCACGTAGCTCTAACGGGCCGGCTTCATCAATCACTATAACATTGGTTTCTGTATTATTTACAGGATCAAGAGCCTGAAGACCAACCCGGTAGCCTTCATCAAACCGGGCAAACTTATTTATCCCTGATATTTCCGGATTGATAACTCTCAGGAATGGCGCTCTGTCACCAGATTTTATGTCAAGAATATCATAGCCGGTGGTAGATGCGCCCTCCATTATCCTTGGAGCCAGGATGCCTCCCGCTCTGATGCCTTTATCTTTCAGGATTTCGGTCAGTTTTTGAAGGAAACTTGTTTTGCCTTCACCCGTCTCCCCTGTGACAATATAAACCTTTTTCTTTTGCGGCTGCTCAGCCCTGCTATCGCTCAGCCGCTTCTCAACACGCGAAATCATGCTGCTGAGGATTGATGCCGGGTCCCTGATTGCGGTTTTCAGATCGGGCATAGCAGCGATCATCGAGGGCAGACTTTCAGCAGAAAGCTCAAGTGCCAGCGGCAACTGCCTGAAATGCGTCCTGCGGAAGAGCTGGCGGATCTTCGGGTTATAAAGTTCAGTGCCCAGGGCAGAGAAGCCTATAATTATTATCAGTGCGCGGAAGTTCATCTGTATTCCTATGAGAATTCCTTCCGTGATATTGTAGCTGCCTGGCCTGAAGGCTGTGAATGCCAGCGCTGACAGCATGGTTATGATCACAAAAGTGATCCAGAACCCGGGCCGTGCGAGCTGTCTCATGGCACGTTTGTAGTGTATCGCCAGTACGGCAACGACAGGTATTACTATTAATATCCAGTATATCCATTTTGCCAGACTCACCACCAGAAGTGACCCGGCAATCAGCAGTATATCTGCTGCAAGCCAGGCCAGTGAATACTTAAACGGTTTGCCAGATCGGGATTCAGCCGGTCCTGCAACCTGCTTTTCAGTCAGGTCTTTTTCGGCCGGATGGGAAACTATCCTCCTGCCTGTCCGGATACCTATTACAGCTGAGACAGCGCCAAAAACCGCATAAAGAACAAGCAATAACACCAATGGCGCCCAGAAGGTGTCAAATTTAAGGTTCAGTTCTCTGGCTGCATAGTTAGTCAGGCTCGAATAGAGGTCAACAAGGTTGCCACCGTAGAAAATGATCAGGTTAAGGATCTTCTGGAAGAGGTTCCATGACATGGCGAGCATCGATCCGATTATAAATCCGGCGTATGTCCTGCCGAAGAGTCTGACAGAGGCTTCGAGCAGAAACGATTCGGCAATAATGGCGATCATCGGCCCGAAAATGATGGCACTGGGCGACATCGTCTTCATCAGGGCACAGATAATTCCCGCACGCCAGTAAAGCCCTTTCTCCCGCCATTTATAACTTAGTGAGATAAGTATCACCAGGGCTATGGCGGTAAGGACATTACCGCTGAAAGGTACGCGGAGGTTATGCAAAAAGCTGCCGAGCACGATCTCGGCAGCGGCCCAAATAGTTCCGATAATGGATGCCTTTATCCACTTATCACTTATGGCGGTGTCACGTTCGGTCAGAACGGATCGCATTCCCTGTAGGCTTCAATCACTCTCTTTGCGCCTTCCGGTCCCTCAACACTCTGACCGTGCTCCATGCATATTACACCCGTATAATCGCGTGAACGGAGATATTTAAAAATATTTTTAAAATTGATCTCTCCTGTTGTAGGCTCATTACGGCCAGGATTGTCTCCGACATGGAAGGCAGCAATCTGGTTCCAGCATGTTTCGATATTGGGAATCAGGTTGCCTTCAGTGATCTGCTGGTGGTACATGTCTTCCACTATCTTAACGGAAGGACTGTTGACTGCATCACATATCTGGTAAGCCTGCGGCATCTGTGTGAGATAGAGTCCAGGGTGGTCTTTGAGTGTGTTCAGAGGTTCA
>JADGPV010000129.1 GCA_017882245.1 Bacteroidales bacterium
CTCAGGGCGACTGGATGGACAAACAAGACAGCTACTGCAGACCGTATCAGGGAGGTACTTGAAAAAGTCGGTTTGCAAAACAAGGGATTTAAGATGCCGCACCAACTCTCCGGAGGTGAGCAGCAGAGGGTTGTCATAGCCCGTGCACTGCTCAATGACCCGGAGATAATCCTTGCTGACGAACCTACCGGTAACCTGGACCCTGAAACATCAGAGGATATACACAGGCTGCTGCGAGGCATAAGTGATAACGGCAGAGCCGTGGTCATGTCTACACACAAACATTCACTGGTGAAGAAATTTCCAGCCAGAACAATGCGGTGCGAGAACGGTAAACTTACTGATACCGGCAGCTCAGACGAAGTGATTGAGCTTTTTTTCTGATCATTTGAACAATCTCACCGGCCAGGGAAGATTGTTTCTGAAAAGCCTGTAATATGTAGTCCGCATTCCGCCGAAGGACTTCATGAAGATAGCGATGGACGGTACTGAAGAACCTGCAAAATCGACGGTTTTGCCGGTTCCGGCATTCAGCATTATGATGTGGTCAATTACGTGATATGCTGTGCGAAGCTCGCGGCTCTTCCTGCTTCCGGCAGTAAACAGCAACGTAATACGATCGGCTATGTCTATCATAAATATACCCCAGAGGAGCTTGCCTTTCGGTGACCTGACACCCAATATCCTTCCTTTTGCCGTACCCGTGCAGTGATCCATAAGACTGTGCAGGTGGCGATAACTGGTGTCCCTGATCACTCCTGCCCTTTTTCCTATATTATTCCTGAACAGGGAAATGATTTCATGAGGTTTTACTTTGTCAACAATTTCCTGCGGATAACGATGAGCAATGTTGATATTCCTTCTGCAGTCGGTCATGTATCTGAACCAGATGCTTTCATATGAACCATCGAGCTTCAGCTCATAATTGGAACGTGGAGTAACCTTATACTCATCAGTCTCAATTTTCTGGGCTATATTCAGGTCTACCAGTCTGAAGAAATCAGGCAGGAAGGAGACGAACTCTTCCGCTTTCTTTACCGTTTCGATTTCAGGACTGAATGCGCCAAGCTGCTGGAGGAATACAGGCGTAGCTAAATAATTAAAGCCATACTTGCGAAACCGGGGAAGAGGGAAAAGGGCATCATAATCATCATCTACCAGCGCATCCCACCCGGGTGCCATGATATCAAGGTACCACGACCACGGATAAGGCTTGACCTCGTGTATCTCTGCCAGGCAGTTGTTCCACTTTTCACGGTCTATCTCTTCATTCTTAAGATAGGTGATCATGGCTTCTGCATAGCCAGCATGTCCTCAAACACCTTTTTCCATCCCTCCCATCCGTTTTTCTCCGTGAGGGAGGTGTTATGCCAGACAGAAACGAAAAGTCCGCCGGCATTTCTCGTTGTGTCAATTATTGACCTGATGACCTCCGTTGAAGCGTGAGGTAACAGGTGCAGATACTGTCTCAGTGTACCGTCCATCACCTGGAACGGCACAACAGTCAATCCGGTAATCTTCTCCCTGGTAAGATCATAGAAGAGAAACGGGCGGGCTATACCTGCCCTGAAGCCGGGCTCGTCGGCATACCCCATAGTGTAGTCATATTTTATGCCGGCGTTCTCATAAGCCTGATACGTTTCAGGCATATGCAGCAGCAGCCAGTGCTGTCTTGCCCGGTCGGGATGATGACCTGTTATATGCCTGTACCGGGCCACCTCCGTTTTAAGTGTCTTCGGCCTGCCCGCAGAATGGTAAGAGGGATGCAGACCACTTCCTGCCATCAGGTCGTATTTCCTTATTATTGAAGTATAATCACGGTCTTTGTACGGCGGGTTATGATCATAAGCGCCCGGATCGCCTGTGGGGAAAAAGTAAAGTGTGCTGCACCCGTGAAGCTTTACCTGTTCATCGATATAGCCAAAGCTGTCGTACGGATCCTGATTCTGCCCCGTCATTGTCCGTAACCGTTCTGACGGCTTCGCTCCCGTGCCGGCCAGGCCTTTAACAAGTCCTCCCATGCTCCTGAGGAAGCCTCTGCTCCTGTAGGCAAACGGCTGATCAACATCAATGGTGAGCAGTGAATCGAAGTCGTTATGCCTGATAGTTATCACCGGATAATGTTTTACCAGCGCAGCGGCAAGGTAACGGGACCATATTTCCACGACTGGCTTCCGCAGAAATCCTCCGCGGTAAGCAATCGACTTCGCTCCCGAAAACCTTCCGTGAGCATCACGGGCAGAGGGAAGATATTCCTCGTACCTCGAAAGCATATAAAATGCAGCAGAGAAAATATCAAAAGGAAAAACACCTTCCGCGGATGCAAAGAGTACAGGCATATCTCCTAACTCTTTTACTTCCGGTTCGATAGCAGTCACTCCGGTAGAAGAAAGCAGTCCTGACGGCCTGATGACAAACTGATCTTTTACCTTTTCATCAGAATAGAAAATGGAAGGATTGCTTCCGATTTTTCTCCTGTCGTCAGTGATTTCATAATCAACACCCAGAACAGATGAGAAGATCACCCCTGCTACATATTCAAGCCTTGGAGTGACATTCGGAGAATATATCCTGAGCTTCTTCGATCCCATATATGCAAATTTATATAATCAGCAGATAAGCAGCGCCATCTGTGTCTCCTTTTTATTAACATAAATTCATAATAACGAGTCAAATTTTACTACTTTTGTCAATCATAAACTTTTATATTCACTACTAAACTAAATTATATCATGGGTAAAGGTGATCAGAAATCAAAGAGAGGCAAAATAATAAGAGGCACTTACGGCGTCCGTCGGCGTAAAAAAGTAAAAAAGGCCGTTTTTATACCGGCACCGAAAGTTGCTCCGGTAATTCCCACTCATGTGTCGCTAACTGAAGTAAAAGTGAAGCCGGAAAAGATTGTAGTAAAGACAGCAAAACCAAAAACAGCTCCGGTAGTTCCAGCTCCTGCTCCGGTAACTGAAGTAAAAGCAGAGCCTGAAAAGGTTGCTGTTAAGACAACCAGGCCAAAAGTTGCTCCTAAAACTACTGCCAAACCCGAAGTAAAGAAAACAGCAGAGACGAAAAAAACCGAAGAGGTTAAGAAGACAGAAGTTAAGACCGTAAAACCTTCAGTAAAGAAGACTGAGGCGGTAGCTAAACCTGCAGCAAAGAAAGTTGCAGCAGCAAAACCTGCAGCTAAGAAGGCTGAAGCAGCAGCTAAACCCGCAGCAAAGAAAGTTGCAGTGGCAAAGCCAGCAGCTAAGAAGGCTGAAGCAGCAGCTAAACCTTCAGCTAAGAAAGCTGAAGCAGCGGCTAAACCTGCAGCTAAGAAGACTGAAGCAGCGGCTAAACCACCGGTAAAGGCAAAAAAACCAGCTGCCAGGAAGAAATAGTAATTCCGATCAGGATTTTACTATAATATCACTATAAACAGCCTTATCAATGGCTGTTTCAATGATATTACTTTTTTGCACCTGATGAAAGAGCAGCACTCTGATACCATCGCCTGGGCAATAATAACATGCCTCCTGTGGTCAACAGCATACCCGTTCATTAAAATCGGACTTCAGTATTCCACACCGCTGCATTTTGCAGGGTCAAGGTTTATCATTGCGGGATTGATGATCCTGCCTTTTACATTACGACCACGTGAATACCTGAGGATGATAAAAGATAACCTGGGTCTTTCTTTGTGGGTAACTTTGCTGCAAACGCTTATCAACTACATTCTTTTCTACATCGGGATGAACTACGTTCCGGGAGCCATTGGTGCAGTCATTGTAGGATCACAGCCTTTTGTAACAGCAATTGTCTCCAGAATAATGATCAGGGATGAGAGATTTACACGCGCCAAGGTGCTGACAATTGCACTGGGAATAACCGGAATAGGACTTGTAAGCGCAGGAAGGCAAGGGTTTCATTTCAGCGGCCCTATGGAACTTACGGGAATTGTAATGATATTCATTGCCAACATCTCAACAGCAACAAGCAACGTTCTAATATCGAAGAATGGAAAGAATATGAATCCTCTCGTATTGAGTTCATTCTCTCTTCTTACAGGAGGTATCATGATCTTTGCCCTCTCATTTTTATTTGAAGATGTTCCTTCTGGCCCACACTTTCCTGTTCAGTACTGGCTTGTACTGGTATGGCTTGCCTTTATGTCAGCCTTCACATTCTCAAGGTGGTATGTGTTACTTAAGAGACCTGAGGTGAGGGTCTCGGAGTTAAACCTCTGGAAATTCATTATCCCTGTCTTCGGAGCTGTCCTCAGCTGGATTATCGTACCGGGAGAGCATCCCGACTGGATAACAGTCACCGGCATGATCATAATAGCTCTTTCACTTATTTACTTCTTTGGTATTACAGGGAGAAGGGAAAGAAAGAACGAGGAAGTGCCTGCCGGGCCTATGGCAAAATAGCCGTACCTTTATATGGAAATCGAAGATGCCTTAAAATAAAAGATAATGAAAACAAAAGTATTATTTCTCATGGTGCTATTCGCTTTTATTGCCACTTCCGGCTTCTCCCAGAAGAAGCCCAGAAGAGAGTTAAAAGCAGAACGTAAGATTGAAAAACAAAAACTGGTTGAGGCTATGGTTACAGCCAGGGAATTTGTCTTTAATGCTCACAGGGCGATGCCTCAGGGATACCGGTCGATGGATCTGACAACAAACCCGGGATCGGTAGAATTTCACCCTGATATGATTAAGAGTTATTTGCCATATTTCGGAAGAGCAACAAGCGCAGTCGCATATAGCGGGAGTGACGGAGGGATAAAGTTCGAAGGGAAACCGGATGAATACACAGTTACGGTGAAAAAGAAAGGCTACCAGGTCAGCGCTGTGGTTAATGGATCAAATGATGTATACAGACTGTCACTCTTTGTTGGTTCTGAAGGAAGTGCAACATTGACGATCATAAGCGATAACCGCAGCACAATAACTTACAGCGGCGAAATAAATGCTCCCGAAAAAGCCAGGGAGTGAACTCTGGTATGTAAAAGCCAATAAGGAAGTATTTTCAATTCGTGATCTGTTTTTTACGATTCCGGATAAAGAAAACCATCAGTATGGCTGATATTAGTGCTGTTATTGCACCGAAATAAAAAGGCACTCTTGAATTAACTTTGTCATACAGCACACCTGCAATAATGCTTGCGGGCAGGAGAGTTATGCCTAAAAGGGCGTTATAGATACCCAATCCTGTGCCCTTCTTGTTTTTATCTGTTATATCGGAAATAAATGCTTTTTGTATCCCGTCAGTTGCTGCCGAATACAACCCATAAAGTGCAAAGAGGGCTACTATGGCCCCTACATGTGAGGTGAAGCCAAATCCGAAATAAACGATTCCATAAATCAGGTAACCGACAATGAGAATCCTTTCTTTTCCGACTCTGTCAGACAATGATCCGACAGGTATGGCAAGGAGGACAGAGACAACACTTGTTATCATATAAACCAGCGGGATAAAGGCAACTTTAACTCCTACTTCATTAGCTTTTACCATCAGCAGCGCATCCGTCGAATTGCCGAGCGTAAAAACAAAAACAATGACTAAAAAGAGATAGAATCTCGGAGGAAAGTCTTTGAAATGAAATTCCTTGAATAGACCAGATTCGCTTTTCTTCGCTTCTTTAATGCCAAAAATTATCACAAAGATGCTAAGTACGGCAGGTATCCCTGCCAGCAGGAAAATAATCCTGTAATCATCGGGAAGGAATATCAGCAGAACAAATGCTGCCAGGGGACCTACAATGGCACCGCTGTTATCCATGGCCTTTTGCAATCCGAAGCTTTTTCCGGTCTCATTATTGGTAACTGAACCGGCTATCAGGCTGTCTCGCGGCGCGGTTCTTATGCCCTTGCCAAACCGTTCAACAAATCTCAGCAGAAGAACCTGTATCGGGGAGATCACAAATGAATAAAGCGGGATGATAAGTGCAGAGAGACCATACCCTATGAGCATGAAGGGTTTGTTCTTACCGATTTTATCGCTCCAGAAGCCCGACAGTGCTTTGACAAGAGATGCAGTACTCTCAGCAATACCCTCGATCAGTGCAAGGCTTGTCTTGGATGCACCGATTGACAACAGGAACATTGGCATGACCGAATAGACCATCTTTACCGAGGTGTCGGTCAGAAAACTGGTGAAGCCTGTAAAAATTATGTTCCGGTTAAACCCGAAGACCTTCCTCTCCCCTGACGTTGATATCATTTTAGTCTTTGTCAATCTATTCTGACCCATGTCAATATGTACTAAAGTGTGTCACTCTTTACACCGTTGATCCTTAATAGTTTGAACAGTTCAACTACAACTATTGGCATCAGAGACATCACAATTACGATTATCCAGTGCCGGGTATCCAGCGCAACCAGGCTGAAAACGTTGCTTATGGCAGGTACAAGCAGAACTATCAGGGCCATGCCTGCAGATGCAGCAATGGCATAAATAAGGGGTTTGTTGCTGAAAGGGTTTGTTACAAACGACGACCTGCTGTTTGAATGCAGGTTGCGCACGTGAACAAGCTGTACTAACATCAGGGTGGCAAAGGCCATGGTACGACCCAGTGCCACTCCCCCGTTATGAAGTCCCATGGTATATGCCATAAGAGGTATACAGCCTATCATTACTCCCTGGTACATTACTCTCCATATCATACCTTTCGTCATGAAACCCTTCTTTGAGTTTCTTGGTTTCCGGTTCATGATTCCTTTTTCCGGCGGATCAACACTCAGCGCTAGTGCAGGAAGACTGTCAGTGACAAGGTTGACCCATAATATATGTATCGGAAGAAGCGGAATTCCCATGTTGAATATAGAAGTAATAAGCAGGAGAAATATTTCACCGACGTTGGTGGAGAGCAGGTACTGGATGACTTTCAGAATATTGTCATAAATTCTGCGACCTTCCTCGATTGCTGAAACGATAGTGGCAAAGTTATCATCCGTCAGGATCATGTCGGCGGCACCTTTTGCCACATCAGTTCCCACTATACCCATCGCAGCGCCGATATCAGCCTGTTTTAAAGCCGGTGCATCGTTGACACCGTCACCGGTCATTGCCACTATCTCGCCATGGCTCTGCCATGCTTTGACAATGCGGACCTTATGTTCAGGCGCAACCCTGGCATATACCGAATACTTTGAGACATTTTCTGAAAACTCTTCCTGCGATATTTTTTCCAGCTCAGCACCTGTAATTGCAACATCGCCATCTCTGTAAATACCTATCTCTCGGGCAATAGCCAATGCGGTGCTCTTGTGGTCTCC
>JADGPV010000130.1 GCA_017882245.1 Bacteroidales bacterium
ATCCTGATATCCAGCTGGTTTCGCTCACAGGGAAGGCAGGTACCGGGAAAACGCTCCTTGCTCTGGCAGCCGCTCTGGCCCAGCACAAAAGGTATAAGCAGATATTCCTGGCACGACCGATAGTGCCTCTGGCAAACAGGGACCTTGGATTCCTGCCCGGGGATGTGAAGGAAAAAATGGATCCCTATATGCAGCCATTATATGATAATCTGACAGTTATCAAGCATAAATTCAGCCACCAGAGTCCTGAATTCCTGAGGATAAATGACATGATGAAAGACGAAAAGCTTGTAATAACCCCACTTGCCTACATAAGGGGGCGGAGCCTTTCAAGCATATTCTTCATAGTTGATGAAGCACAGAATCTTACCCCCCACGAGATAAAAACAATAATAACAAGGGCAGGCGAAGGGACCAAAATGGTCTTCACAGGCGATATTGAACAGATCGATTCTCCATACCTTGACATTGCATCTAACGGACTTAGCTATTTGTCCGACAAAATGAAAGACCAGGATATATTTGCACATGTGAACCTGGTAAAAGGGGAAAGGAGCTTCCTGGCTGAACTCGCCAGCAAATTATTATAGAAAATAACGATATGATTAAATCCATCAGAACCCGGTTCAGTGCAATATTAATTGTTGCATTCCTTATGACATCTCTTATGATGCATGCGCAGAAAAATGAAAATAAACCAGCTAAAAGGACTAAGAACAACACTGAGACAGTACGTCTTTTCAATGGCAAAGACCTTTCCAACTGGGTCTTCTTCCTTAAGGACAATACAGTAGATCCCGCCACGGTCTTTAAAGCACAGAACGGTATAATCCATATTACAGGGAATCCTTTCGGCTATATGCGCACCAAAGGCACATATGCTAATTACAGGCTTCATGTTGAGTGGCGCTGGCCAGATGAAGCTACAAATTCAGGAGTTTTCGTACACTGCCAGACTCCCGATGCGATCTGGATTAAATGTATAGAATGCCAGCTGCAGGCAGGCAATGCAGGAGATTTCGTCTGCATGAACGGTGCTGACATGGATGAACGCACCGACAAATCCAGTGTATTGGTCAGGAAGAAAGGACCCACCTCCGAAATGCCTGTCGGGGAATGGAATGTAATGGAGGTCGTGTGCTCAGGAAATACCATTGAGGTTTATGTGAACGGCAATCTCCTGAATAAGGGAACAAATACATCGGTAAGTACCGGAAGCATCTCACTTCAGAGTGAAGGCAAGGATATCGAATTCAGAAACGTCTTTCTTACCGCCCTCAAAAAATAAGCTGTGCCTCACCATGCTACAGAGCCTCTGCGGCAATTTAACATGAATGCAATAAGGAAAAAGGTAGCTTTTCATACTCTCGGATGCAAGCTCAACTTTGCCGAAACATCCACTATTTCACGATCTTTTCCGGAAGATAAATTCGAAAGGGTTTCTCCGGCTTCAAAAGCTGATATCTATGTGATCAACACATGCTCGGTGACTGATGCAGCCGACAGGAAATGCAGGCAGGCCATAAAGAAATTCATCACGATGTCTCCCGGCGCCTTTATCGCAGTGGTAGGATGTTATGCACAGCTGAAACCGCAGGAAATATCTTCAATACCTGGCGTTGATCTGGTCCTCGGAACAAATGAAAAATTTGATATCGCCGCCTATATAGATGACCAGGGGAAGAGATCAGAAACTGAAATTCACTCTGTTGGCCTCAGCTCATCGGACACTTTTAACACCTCTTATTCACTGGGTGACAGGACCCGTTCTTTCCTGAAAGTGCAGGACGGCTGCGATTACGGTTGTTCTTATTGTACCATTCCAAGGGCAAGGGGAAACAGCAGGAATCCTCTTATTACTGAGGTCATCAGGGAGGCGTATAAAATATCAGAGAGGGGGATAAAGGAGGTTGTGCTGACCGGAGTGAACATTGGCGACTTCGGCAGATCTACCGGAGAATCATTTAGTAACCTCATTGGTGAGCTCATCAGGGTGCAGGGAATTGAAAGGTACAGGATATCATCAATAGAGCCAAATCTTCTGACCGATGAAATAATCGGAATGGCAGCCAGGAATGAAAAGATCCTTCCTCATTTCCATATTCCCCTACAAAGCGGATGCAATAAAATACTGGGGCTGATGAGGAGAAGATATACCAGGGAGCTTTTCCGTGACAGGGTCAATCTGATAAGGAAGGTTATGCCCTATGCCGGTATAGGTGCTGATGTGATTGCCGGCTTTCCCGGTGAATCGCAAGCTGATTTTGAGGATACATTCTCATTTATCCAAGGGCTGCCTCTATCCTATCTCCATGTGTTCACCTTCTCCGAAAGACCTGATACTTTAGCTGAAAAGCTGCCGGGGAAAGTCTCTCCGGCTGAAAAAGCGGAAAGAAGCAGATTACTTATTAAGCTTTCGGAAAGCAAGTCAGCTGATTTCAATAATTTGAATAAAGGACAGACTACAATGGTATTGTTCGAAAAATCGCGTTCTGAGGGATTGATAACCGGCTTCTCTTCAAATTACATAAGGGTTGAATACCCATGGAATCCGAAACTTGCGGGGCAGGTTATAAAAGTAAAATTAAACAGTGTATCTTCATCCGGAAGGATGACGGTTGAAATTATATAATGAATTATGGATCTTAAAATTATAATCAGGGAGATCGAAAAAGCTGCTCTTGAAGCAGGCTCCTTTATCAGGAAAGAAGCTGAGGTATTTGATATCAGCCAAAGAGAACTCAAGGGATTGAATGACTTCGTCAGCTATGTTGACAAGGGAGCCGAAAAGCTGCTTGTTGAGAGGCTTACAGCCATTGTTCCGGAGGCAGGCTTTGTGACAGAAGAGGGTACTTCGACAAAGGTAGGAGTCAGATATTGCTGGGTAAGCGATCCTCTCGACGGAACTACAAATTTTGTTCATGGTTTTTACCCGTATGCCGTCAGCATCGGGCTTATGGATTATGATGAAGTTATTGCCGGAGTTGTTCATGAAGTTGGTAAACATGAGACCTTTACAGCATGGAAAGGTGGTGGCTCATGGCTTAACGGCAAGCCCGTTCATGTATCTGGTGCAACAAAGCTGTCAGACAGCCTGATAGCTACCGGATTGCCA
>JADGPV010000131.1 GCA_017882245.1 Bacteroidales bacterium
AGGCATATACCAGGAACCAAGAACTGTCATAAGCTATGTGGCAGATCTGCAGAAATCTCCGCAGGAAGAAAACATGGCGCTTTGCTGCGGTGGCAGCCTTGGAAACCTGACACTCTCGTCGGGCAAACGCGCCCTTATAGCTGCTGATGCTGCCAGGATCCTGACATCATCCTCGCCAGATGAGCTTATCACGGCATGCCCGCTTTGCAAGAAAACACTCGGACAGGCTACCGAAATAAAAGTGACTGATATCGCAGAACTTGTTGCCGCTGCCCTCCCCCGGCCAATTCCACTGGCCAAAACCAGAACAAAAAAAATCCTCGCAAAAACTGAGAATAACGGTTGAAAACTTTTTTTTGCCAGAGGTAAATATTTGATCTGTCAGTGTTTTAAAAATCCTAAAAAGGATTTTACTTCGTGGCCGTAATTTTATGAATTATTCTGGAACGATTTTTGTGTTTGTATTAGGCGCATAACTTGATGGAGGATTGATTGCTTACAGATAATTTACTTAGGATCAAAACAATCATCGTTCATAAATGTTTTATATGTATTGGTCAAAAAGAAAATTGACCATTGAAATTGTACATTATTTTTGACACACTTAAAAGACAGAAACTGAAAATGAAGGAATTTGTGAGAGGAATTGAAATTTTTACATTAGCCGCCATCATGTCTCTGGCAGGCTGCAAGGGTAGCGGGGGAACGTCTAATGACAAGACGGGCAAGAATGACAAATCAGCTGCTCGTGAGGGTGGCGTAACACTGATGATTGCTGATGCAGATCTCATCCAGGTGGATTCCAATCCGCAGTATAATACTGCCGAGTGGAGTTTTACAGTTAAGAATCCGGGAAGCTATGATGTCTGGCTATCCAGCCTGACGTGCGATACTTCGCATCTCAACTTTAATGATATCGTAACCATAACGGCCGGTGATGCACGTATTGAGAAAAAACCCATAGGAGATGAGATTGTGACAACTGACAAGAGCGTAAAACAGCCCTGGTACAGGGCAGATTCACATATGGGTTCGATCTTTTTCAGAGAGCCTGGTGAATACCAGATTCAGGTGATCAGTGACAAAGTACTGCCTCACCCCTCTGATACGTCACAATTAAGCATTGACAAGCATACGCTTATCAATTCGCTTATCCTCAAGCCATTGGTGGATTAACAAGGAGACGTTGCGTGCAACGTCTCTACAATTTTTCTTCAACCCATTTTCTTGCATTCACGAATGCCTTAATCCAGGGTGTGACATCATCATCACGCCTTTCGTGAGGATAAAAGGCACACTGCCATGGAAAGTAAGCCCGTTCAAGATGAGGCATCATGACCAGATGCCTTCCATCAGCCGAACATACTCCGGCAACATCATACATCGACCCGTTGGGGTTGGCAGGATAAAGACCCCTGCTGTATTTCATTGCGATGTTGTACTTATCCTCCGGGTAGGGGAAAACGAACCGGCCTTCACCATGCGCCACCCATATCCCGAGTTCCATACCTGCAAGGTCAGACAGCATCACGGAGTTGCCCGGAAGGATCGTGACACCCAGGAAGTCAGACTCAAACTTATTGGACGAATTGTGTTCCAGCCGAGGCATCTCTTTATGATCAGGAACAATTAGTCCGAGCTCTGCCATCAGCTGGCAGCCGTTACATACACCCAGTGACAGTGTGTCTTCACGTTTATAAAAGTTCTCGAGCGCCATTCGCGCTTTCTCATTATACCTGAATGCACCTGCCCATCCCTTTGCTGAGCCAAGTACATCGGAGTTGGAGAAGCCGCCTACAAAGACAATCATACTGATCTCTTCCAGGGTCTCGCGGCCCGTGATGAGGTCAGTCATATGCACATCCTTTACATCAAAACCGGCGAGCCAGAGAGCATATGCCATCTCCCTGTCTCCGTTAACTCCCTTCTCTCTTATAATGGCTGCCCTGACCCCGGTGTGCGCATTCCGTTCAGGGGTGATACCAAGATCGCTGAAAGTGCCTTTGAAATTATTCAGATGAAAATCAAGAACCTTGCCGCCATGATTGTCAAACCTCTCCTTCGCCAGCTTCTGTCCGCTCTGCCTGCGGTCAAGTAGGTATGAGCTGCGGTACCATAGTGAACGGTACCGGTCAATGTCAAAAACGAATTGCGAAGGACCGTTCTTCAGAAAGATATTTCTCTTCATCACCGGGTGACCAATGTTATAAAAACGTATCCCCTTTTCAAGCAGGAACTCCTCAATTTCAGATTCATCGCTTACCTGTATGATCACTCCGGGATTCTGGCTGTAGAGTAACTTCACCGTGTCAGCCTCATCCATCTCAGAAAGGTTGAGAGCCAGCCCTCCTTCACGGTTTGCAAAGCACATCTCAAGGAGGCAGATAATCATTCCGCCGGCAGAAATGTCATGCCCGGCGATGATCTTTTTCAAGTTGATCAGTTTCTGCAGCGCATTAAATAATGTCGCAAAATATTCAGGATCAATCACAGAAGGAGCATCATTCCCGAGGCTGATAAGTGTCTGTGCCAGGGCGCTTCCTCCAAGGGCCGGAAGCATGCCACTCATATCGATATAAATAATGGCTGTTGAGGTGTCATTCCTTATCACAGGCTCAACTATGCCACGTATGTCAGAGACCTCTGCGGCTGATGTTATTATCACTGTTCCCGGACTGTTCACCTGTCCGTCAGGATATTTCTGAGTCATTGAGAGACTGTCCTTACCGGTGGGGATGTTTATTCCCAGGGCTACAGCAAAATCGCTGGCGGCCTTTACTGCCTCATAAAGCCTGGCATCTTCACCCTCATTACGGCATGGCCACATCCAGTTGGCCGACAAAGAGACGCTTCTGAGACTGTCAGTCAACGGTGCCCAGACAATGTTAGTCAGCGCCTCGGTAATTGAAAGCACTGAACCGGCTGGAGCACTTATCAGTCCTGCCCCCGGAGCATGGCCAAGGGCGGTGGCCATTCCCTTTATCCCGCGATAATCCAGCGCAATGGCGCCGAGATCATTCAGTGGCAGCTGGAGTTCGCCTGCGCACTGCTGCTTCGCCACGCGACCTGTCACTGACCGGTCGACCTTGTTGGTCAGCCAGTCCTTGCACGCTACCTCCTCAAGCTGAAGAACAGCCCCGAGATAACGTTCGGGATCAGCGGGATCATAGTTGAGTTCGCGGAAATGCTGATTCAATGTGCTGTCATGCATGATCGTGCGCGGAGGTTTTCCGAAGAAATCACTCATCTGCAGATCAATCGGCTTCTCACCGCTTGCCGGATTGTAAAAAGTAAACTGATGGTCGCCTGTCACCTCTCCGATAACATATATCGGAGCACGTTCACGCTCTGCAACGGCAGTAAGACTGTTGACATCACTCTTCCTCATCACAAGCCCCATGCGCTCCTGGGATTCGTTACCGATTATCTCTCTCGCAGAGAGCGTGGGGTCTCCGACAGGAAGCTTGCTTATATCAATTTTGCCTCCGGTCACCTCAACCAGTTCGGACAGGCAGTTAAGATGTCCTCCGGCCCCGTGATCGTGAAGAGATATTACAGGATTATTATCACTTTCAGTCATCGCCCTGAGTGCGTTGTATACTCTCTTCTGCATCTCAGGATTGGCGCGTTGTACGGCGTTAAGCTCAATGGCGCTGTCATACGCTCCGGTATCAACTGAAGAAACTGCTCCGCCACCCATTCCAATCCTGTAGTTGTCACCTCCGAGCAGAACAATCAGATCGCCTTTTTCAGGAATATCTTTTGCGCTGTCAGTTTTCTTTCCCAGTCCGATTCCTCCGGCGAGCATGATAACCTTATCGAACCCGTACCGTCGCATCTCCTCAAAGTGTTCAAAAGTCAGCACTGAGCCGCAGATGAGTGGTTGCCCGAATTTATTGCCGAAGTCGCTGGCTCCGTTTGAGGCTTTTATAAGTATCTCTTCAGGAGTCTGGTAGAGCCATTTTCTGGGTGCAGTTGCCTTCTCCCACTCCCGCGGTCCGTCAGGACGCGGGTATGAGGTCATATAGACTGCTGTACCTGCTATGGGTAAGGAGCCCTTGCCCCCGGCAATGCGGTCGCGGATCTCGCCTCCGGTGCCAGTGGAGGCACCGTTAAAAGGTTCTACAGTGGTTGGGAAATTATGAGACTCTGCCTTGAGCGAAAGGACGGATTCAAATTTCTTTATGCAAAAGAAATCAGCCTTGTCCTGCCTGACTGGAGCAAACTGTTCAACCACCGGACCACTGAGGAACGCACAGTTGTCATTGTACGCTGAGACGACATAATTGGGATTCAGCCCGGTTGTGCGCTTTATCATGCTGAAGAGGGATGACTGGTGTTCAGTGCCGTCAATGACAAACGTACCGTTGAAGATTTTATGCCGACAGTGCTCCGAATTAACCTGCGAAAAGCCAAAGACTTCGCTGTCAGTGAGTTTTCTGCCGAGGTGATGACTTAGTTTTTCAAGATATTCAACTTCCTCAGGGCTCAAGGCCAGTCCTTCCTGTTTATTATATGCTTCAATATTATTTATTTCCCTGACCGGTTCAGGTTCATGATGAACGGTAAAAATATCCTGATCCAGGTTGTGGTATACACGCTGCAGCATGGGGTCATGATCCGGGTTATCATCATTTGAAGGGAAATACTCTTCAATGCGCAATATGCCTGTGACACCCATGTTCTGTGCCATCTCCACCGCATTTGTGCTCCAGGGAGTTATCATCTCACGGCGCGGTCCTACAAAGGTGCCTCTGATAGTTTCGGAAGCTACCTGGACCGCATTGCCGAAAAGCCATGAGAGCCTGTTTATCTCCTCAGGTGACATTTTCCTGTCAATGCCGGTCGCGACGATGTTATTTGAGGGAGCTTCGAAGAAGAGTATTTCCTTGTTTACCATAGGATATTGATAAAGAGCATTATAATGAAAAAATACAACTGCTCTTAATATCTGTAAATATAATAAAACTCATTTTGCCCATGAAAGAGAACAATGTCATAAGTCCCGCATTATCTTCAACCCGCAGATCATGACGGAACCAAAAGATGGCTATGGGCTTCCTGTCATTCAATTGCGGTGTTTTTTCTTTTTAAAAGCTTATTTTAAGACCTCCGAATATTTCCCGTCCCGGGCCGGGTTGATACGAATTACCGTCCGGGTCAGGTTCGGTGAATGCCATATAAGACCGGTTTGTAAGGTTCCTCAGAAAAAGAAAGCATTCAACGTCAGCACCATATACTCTGAACTTATAATCTGCCCTGGCGTGGTAAAGGTTAAATCCATCCTGCCAGTTACTGTAAACTGATGGGTCAAGGAGTCCTGCATAGGCCATGGAATCGGTATAAATTGCCCATTTTGACTGATACTCAGTGCTGAGGCTAAGAGTCAGGTGCCTGGTCACTGCAAGATCCAGCTCAGCGAAGAGCTGGTGCCGGGGTGAGTTAGGCAGCCACTGCCCCGGCGCCGGCGGCATGGTAAGAACATACTCCTGGTCCGTATAAACAGGGTCCACCGTTGCCGAAGTATATTTGTATTCTGCGAAAGTATAGGATAACTGTAAGGAAATTAATTCCACCGGTTTGTATGAAATGCCCGCCTCGATTCCTTTACGACTGCTGTTGCCGGCATTACCGTAAAAGACTTCCTGGTTTCCCCGTCCGCTCTGCTTGAATCTGAAAAAGTCATTTTTTGTGCTCATCGCGAAGAGCGTGATTTCATAGTTGAGCCTGCTGCCATCAAAACCTCTCAGCCCTGCTTCCAGGCATGACGATGTTGCCGGGACCAGATGCGTATTGAAACCGTTATAACCTTCCGGATTGCTGGCAAGTTCTTCAATTGAAGGAGGAAGGAATCCCTGACCCCAGTTTGCATAAAAGGTCATGATTTCACTGAATGAATAACTTGTTCCGACTCTGAATGAGGTCTTCCTGAAATCTTTTGAAGTAATCCAGATCTCAGGCGGCAGAAGCTTGTCAGTGAGGTCATTACCAACCTTATCATATCTGATATTTGCCAGAATATTAAGCTTCCCGATTTCCATTTTATAAATTGCAAAAAGTCCGAGACTTTTCTGTGAGATGATCTGGTTAGCGAGCAGACTGTCTGTTTCAATGTTAGCCTGGTCCCTGCTTTCAACTCTCTGAGGGTCAGAAGCACTTTGAAGCTTATGCATTTCAATGTCCTGCCACTTTAAATCAGTCCCGAGGCTAAAAGTATTCCGGAAGTCCGGGCTCCCGTAACGGAGATTATACTGCAATGACAGTCCGGGAACATTATGATCTCTGTATTCCGCAAATTTGTTGCTGGTCTCTTTATAATTCCATACTCTCAAAAATGATGAGGCCCTGATCTCCTGCGATTTTGTTAACCTGAATGATGAAGTAAATCCTACAGTGGTGCGGTTTGTTCTCTGGTATTCATTGAAAGGCCTTGCATCCTGATTTGCCTGTCTGAGATTGTCAAACTGTGACATATTGAGCCCTTCAGGATTTTGATGGAAATAATAAGTATGATCTAATATCTGCGTGATTGTTATTCGGGGAGAAGGGGTGAAAATAAGCTTTTCATACAGTATGTCGCCGGAAAAGGCCTGATGGTCACGGTACCCGTCACCCCGGGAATGTGAATAGCTTACATGGTAATTGAGGTCTTTCTGTGTTCCACCAAATTGAATGAACGATTTTGAGAAGCCATTTGACCCCAGCGTCTGGGTAACCTGCCCTCCAAACGGTTTATCACTGCCTTTGAAAGTCGTAATATTAATAATCCCTGCTGCGCCTGAACCCCCGTATAGGCTCGCTGCAGGTCCGCGGGATATTTCGATTGTTTTGACTGCAGACCAGTCAACATCATAAAGGTCGGGAGCGAAGCCTGACGGGTCGTTGACAGGGATGCCGTCAAGAATGATCCCTATTCCCCGGATTCCCCTTTCCGTAAGGATTCCCTGACCACGGATGGACATATGTACACGTTCACCGTTATGCTGATTGTCAATTCTGACACCCGGAACAAGCCTTAATGCTTCTTCTGCTCCAATACCTTTGGGTACAGAGGACAATGTTACATATGTAACAACCGAAACTGACCCGGCATTGCTTTTCAGAAGTGACGGCAGCCTGTCAGCAGTTACAGTTATCTCCGCCAGTTGTTGCAGGTTAATAGTGTCACCTCCCTGGGCCAATAATGTGCCGGTACTTAAAATTAGTGCTATAAATATTCCGGAATTTTTTTTTGTGTTCATGAAAATTGCCAGTTTCTAAGGTTTGTCAATCAGTTTTGCCTTCCGCAACATGTCCATTTATATTCGTGAAAGTCGCTTTCCTGTACCGTGCAGGTGCTGAAGGCTTTTATTTTGCCCGTGGGGAAAGCTCGCCGGCAAGCATGTGGTAGGGAAACGTTTCATAATAAGCTCAGGATTTTCGAAGAATTCTGCGCAGCCTCGTGAAAATAAAGATTATCAGGATCAGAAAGAGAGCAACAATAAAAAACGGTATCACGAGTGACAGGATGGATGTTCCTGTTGCAGCCACATTCTCTACCGTGGCAACAACAGGATTGCCCATGCCTGCGGTCAGCTTGGTTGAGGTTAACCGTGTCAGAGCGCTCCCGCTCTGTACCACGGCCGCACTGCCACCACCGACAGCTACCCCGGTCACCCACTTCATCAGCTCATTGTCAATGGGCAGTACTGAGGTAAGCAGCAGCGTGCCGGCTCCAATTGCAAGAGGTGTACTCACCGTGTCAAGAAGGTTGTCAACGAAGGGAATGTAATATGCAAGTATCTCAACCACCGTTGCAGTTCCCAGGATGGCAATGGAAGTCCATGATGAGAGCCAATGAAAGCTTTCGTTCAGAGGCAGCACTCCCGTCTTTGCAGCTATGGCAGCTACAAGCATCGGAACAAATACCCTGAACCCTGTACTGGCAGCTAATCCTATACCGATCGCAACGGCTGTGATTAATTCCGCATCCATAATGTTTACGAATTATTTTAATCTGAGCTTAATAATTAGGTTAAAACTAAGCCTTTCCTGAAGATTATCCTAATCCTTCTTAAATGACACAAGGGAGTTTTCCCGTGCAGCTGAAAAGATTGCCTCCTCAAAGTCGTAAAAAGCAGAATGTGAACCTTTTGTCAACTGATTGAATATGCCATTTGTCATCAGGATCAGGCCTGACCTGCTGTCAGGGTCAAAATAGAAGGCAGATATCAGCCCGTACGCATCTCCGGAATGTCCCATCATTTTGGAATCACTGCAGATCATATCTCCGGAAGGGCTGTTAGTGAGTATATGGACACTGAGCCCCCAGCATCTGTCCTTTCTATCTCCGTTATCTCCATTGCTTCCGTTGAAGGTCCATTGGGGTGTATGCATCAGCCTGATGCTCCTCTTTGAAACTATGCGTTTACCCTCATAAGTGCCTTTATTCATGTGAAGGATCATTATCCTTGCCAGTTCAACTGCTGAAATTCTAAGCCCGCCCTGTGGAGAAAAAACTGCAGCATTGGTGCCGGTCTTATACCCTGAAAAAT
>JADGPV010000022.1 GCA_017882245.1 Bacteroidales bacterium
ACCACTTTTGTAATACTTGTCTTTGCCGATTTTCTTCCCAAATCTCTTGTAAGGATCAGTCCTAATTCCTTTCTGAAGCTTTTTGCTTTACCAATGGTGTTCTTCTACTATCTTTTTTACCCTGTCAGTAAACTCACTCTGTGGATCAGCAACCTGATCATGAGGCTTTTCTTCGGGATCGCGACAGAGCGCAAAGAGCAGGAGAATAAAATCTTCACCCGCATTGATCTTGATCATTTCGTAAATGACCTGGTAGAGACGGAAGAAGAGAAAGAAGAGGAAAACAACAGCCTTAAGATCTTTCAGAATGCTCTGGATTTTTCTTCTGTAAGAGCACGTGAATGCATGGTGCCAAGAACCGAGATAGTGGCGCTGCCCGTTGAGTGTACCGCTGATGAGCTCAGGCAACAGTTCATTGATTCCGGGCATTCGAAGATATTGCTCTACAAGGACCATATTGACAATATGGTCGGGTACTATGAACTTAAGGACATCCTCCGTGAACCCTCCAATATTGAATCAGGCATGAGAAAACTCCCTGTGGTACCGGAAACCATGACTGCAAATAAGGTTCTCAAGCTGTTTTCGGAAGCAAAAAAAAGCATTGCGCTTGTTGTCGATGAGTTCGGCGGCACATCAGGCATTGTGACAATTGAGGATGTACTCGAAGAGATAGTAGGTGATATTGAGGACGAGCATGACACAAGCGATCTCGTGGAAAAACAGATCAGTGAGAAGGAATACATGCTATCCGGAAGGCTGGATATTGACTACCTGAATGAAGAGTATGAGTTGAATCTTCCCGAGAGCGATGAATATACGACTCTTGCAGGGCTTATTCTTTACACACATGGAAATATACCACAGTTGCAGGAGAATATCCGTGTGGGCAAATACCTCTTCACCGTTCTGCGTGGTTCATCTACAAAAATTGAGCTTCTGAAACTTAAGATTGATTAAGCGCGCTGCTTACTGTCTCTTCCGGGAAACATTGTTCCTGCTGTATTCCTCCGCTGACCACCGCAGTTTATCATACCACTCTTTACCGAAAGCCCTGACAAGAGGTTCCCTAAGATAAGCCCATAGAGGGGAATTCTGCTTCACACCTGCCGTCACACCTGGCCTGCAGATAGCCCATTCTTCATAGTTAACAGCCTTAAAACTACTGCATTGTCTTACCCTCACCGGGAAAAGATGACATGACAAAGGCTTCTTGAAATCAACAGAGCCTGCATTAAATGCTGTCTCAATACCGCATCTGAAAATACCATCCACCATAACTGCAAAGGCGCACTCCTCATTATTGACAAGCGGTGTAACAAGCTCTCCCTCAATATCCTTCAGGCTTGTGCCCTGTGCCTCTATTGCCCTTATTCCTTCTGGCCGCAGGTAAGGCCACAGTTCAGGCCATATACGCTCAAGTGTTGCCGCTTCGTCTGCCGTCAGAGGAGCGCCTGTATCACCATAACGGCAACAACTGCCTTTGCAGGCTTTCAGGTCACATGAGAATTTCTTCTCAATAATGGCAAGAGAAACTATGGTGTCTTCAATCTGCAGCATGAGATTATCTATACCAGTGATCTGCCTGTCATCTCCTCCGGTACCGGAATACCCATCATGGTCAATATGGTAGGCGCCACATCAGCAAGCCTCCCGCTGCTGACTTTTTTAAACCTGTTGCTGATGATGTATATGGGCACGGGATTGAGAGAGTGGGCGGTATTGGGTGACCCGTCAGGATTAATAGCATAATCAGCATTGCCATGATCTGCAATTATTATGACTTCATAACCATTCGAGCGTGCAGCTCTGACAACCTCACCCACGCATTCATCAACCGTTCTTACAGCCTTCTCAATTGCTTCATATACACCTGTATGGCCAACCATGTCACCGTTGGCAAAATTGAGGCATATGAAATCAAACTTCTGCTTATTGATCTCGCCGATGACTGCATCTTTGACCTTCCAGGCACTCATCTCAGGCTGCAGATCATATGTTGCCACTTTGGGTGACGGAACAAGGATCCTTTCTTCACCCGGAAACTCTTTCTCCCTGCCACCGGAGAAGAAGAATGTAACGTGTGCATACTTCTCTGTCTCTGCTATCCTGAGCTGCTTCATGCCACGGTCGCCCAATATCTCTCCGAGGGTCCGGTCAACATTGTCTTTCGGGAAGATTATATGCAATCCTTTGAATTTATCGTCATACGGGGTCATTGTAAGATAATACAGCGGCATAGTTTTCATTCCCAGCTCAGGCATATCCTGCTGGGTCAGCACTATAGTCAGTTCACGTGCGCGGTCGTTCCTGAAATTAATAAAGACAACCACATCACCCTCATTTATCGTAGCCAGTGGTTTGCCATCATCACCTGTAACCACTATAGGCTTCATAAATTCATCAGTCACGCCACCGTCGTATGAGGACTGCATCGCTTCGATAATATCCGTTGTCTGCCGGCCTATGCCATGAACGAGGAGGTCGTACGCCTCTTTTATGCGTTCCCATCTTTTGTCACGGTCCATGGCATAGTATCTTCCGATAAATGATGCCACCCTTCCGTTACTGTGCTTCAGGTGAGATAAGAGGTCAGCCATATAGCCTTTCCCGCTTCTCGGGTCAGTGTCCCTTCCATCTCCGAAACCATGAATAAAAACCTCTTTAAGTCCGTATTCCATTGTCATATCACACAATGCATACAGATGCCTGTCTAGTGAGTGCACTCCACCGTCTGACAGCAGTCCCATAAAATGAACCTTTACACCCTTATCACGGGCATATGTGAAGGCCTCCGTCAGTACTTTATTTGATTTTATTTCGCCTGTCCGGCATGCCACATTTATTTTAACCAGATCCTGATAAACAATCCGTCCGGCTCCGATATTAAGATGACCCACTTCCGAGTTACCCATCTGGCCTTCTGGAAGGCCTACATCTTCGCCTGATGTAAGAAGGAATGATGAGGGATAGACTTTTTTCAATGCATCAATATTTGGTGTCCCTGTGGAACTGATGGCGTCACTCTTCGTGCCATCACCTATCCCCCATCCGTCAAGGATCATCAGCAAGACTCTTTTTTCTTTCATCAGGTGCGAGTTTATAAATTACAATCAGCAACAAAAATAGACATTTCCTCCATACAGAGGGGCCGCTCTGATGAAGAACAATACTGCTGCAATAAAGTTTGATTTACCAGCTCCCGATTATCTCTCTGACCGTAATCTGGATTGTTTTATCAGGGCAGGTAGTCTCGTAATCTATATCGCGCCCGACGTAAGCAGACCATTCGGCCTGTGAAAGGTTACGGTGCACCAGGGAACACAGGTTGTCAGTCATGCATCTAACATGAGCCGGTCTTTCTATCACCTCAACGCTTGTTGCTGAAAGAAAGGCGTTACCATCCTCATTGAAAGCCAGATGCATTATAGCTTCCCTGCCGTCTGAGATGACAACCGGCGTCTGTGTCAGGTCAGACAGAGTCCACAGTTTTATGGTACCTGCCCTGTCTGCAGTCAGCATCCGGTCATCATTCCTGTCAAATGCAATAGCGTCAATTGACGACGTATGACCTTCCACATTGGCTTCAATTCGCCTTGTCCCGGTATTCCAGATGTCAACAATACCTTTCTCATCTCCTGTGGCTAACCGCCCTTCCCTGAGAGTGAATTTCAATGATGTAATTACCTTGTCACCGGTATTAAGTGTGAATTGTTTCTCCGGCGTTACAGAGTTCATGAGCAGAAGTCTGCCGTCTTTTGTCAAAGCTGCCAGCAGATTTTCGTGTTGCGAGATATCAAGGGCAGTTATCCCGGCAGGATCGCTTACCATCCCACTCCTTTCACGCAATTTAAGGTTCCATGATGTAACTGCACCTTCAATGGTTGCTGAGTAGAGGTGGTCACCCAAAGAGTTAAAGACCAGTGCTGTAATATCACCGCCGGGATTCTGCAGTTGGTAACCAATAGAATCGTCTGACAGGGGTAGGATAATGATCTCAGATGCGGAAGTGCCGCATGCAAGCCATGATTCATCAGGGCTTACCGACATTGCCCGAATTACCTTATCTCCCTGCCATACCATATCATAACCCTTACCGGGCAGGTCAGCCTGCCAGCGCAGTACTCTGCCACCTGTATCAGCTGTATAGAAGAAATGGCCTCCTGGCTCTTCGGTCATAGCCGTCACGGCAGCTACCTCTGGTTTGAAATGAGAATAATATTTGTTACCGTAACGTTTGCTCACGTCATAGAGTGCAGAGAAAATATCAGCATCATCTTCACTGCCTTGATGTTTGTTGTTAAACAGATACGCCTGCCAGGCCAGAAGTATCTGCAGATCCTGTTCCCCGGCATGGTTGATTGACCGCAACGCCAGCGACCTGGCCAAAGTCAGCATTTTGCGCCTGTTTTCTTCTGTTGCCATTCTGACAGCGACTGTCTTCTGGGTTTCTACATTCTGTAAAATGCTGCTTGCCTGCGATGCTTTCTTTAATGCTTCTTTCTCTCTGTCAGTTGCGGCAAGGGCATTGATTCTTTCCGATCCTGCCATCTGTTCGGCTGTAAATAACGTATCCGACAACTGTCTGAGGCTGTCACGAAGGATACCTGTATAGGCTACCGCTTCAACTTTTAACTGCAGAGCTACGCTCTTCTGTTTTTCGGACCTGTTCCTCAGAGAGTAGAGTGTGCCCAATGCTATAAGGGTGAGTAAAACTATAATCCCCAGTAATCCGGCAATTAGGCGTGAGCGTTTTATCTTATTTTTGCCAGCTTTCCTGTTGTATTCTTCCTGCACGGCATATTCTTCTTCCGAGTTTTTAAGAAAGAGCATGGTCCGTTCGAAAGCAGGGTCTATCTTTTCTGCCCAGGCAAGTGTTGGTTGGTTTTCATCACGCCATTTGAGCGCCATTAACAGGTCAGGTGCTGTCCAGAGTTTTCCCTTCCCTTCCTGGTAATGTTCAGCGGCTGAGGCAAGTTGCAGGTAGAGTCTTTTAGAGGCATCTTCATCATCAAGCCATTTTCTTAGGGTCACCCAAAGCTTAATAATGCTTTCATGGCTCAGGTCAATGACACTATCCTTATTAAGAGAGACCTCACTTGATGGGGTAATAAAAGAATAGTCAGGAGATCTGAAAACATCTGCGACATGAATGATTTCCTCGACAGTGCATCCAGTCTGGGATGCTATTGCAGAGACGCGGGCCGGTCTGCGCAGTTCTCTTCCGTCTTCGGTGCGTACGGTAATAGTACGGAACAACCGCGAGCAGACATACCTATGTCTCTCATCGAGCATATCCATCGCCTGACCGGCGTGCTGTGATATGGCCCCCTTAAGTCCTCCGACAGCCTCATAATCAGCAATACTCAGAGAACGGCTCATATCGCCTACTTTGCTCCACTGACCCCACATACGCATGAGAAGATGCTGCAAAACCGGTAATTGTCCGGGTTTATCCGACAGATCACCAAGTATGATCTTTGAAAGTGAACGGTCAATTGTTGCTCCTGACACTTTTACAGGTTCTTCTATCACAGTGATGAGCATATCATGGCTCATCTGAGGCAGAAGAAAGCTGCTGTTGTTCATCAGGTTGGTCAGAGTATGAAAACGGGAACACTCTGAGACATATTCAGACCGCAGGGTGAGTACCAGGTAAAGTCCCTGTTCGGGTTGCTGCACCACATTTACCAGAAGGTCAATAAAATCAGTTGCATCATCGCCCTCCAAACCTCTTGTAGAGGCAGGGCTGTATCTGAAAATTTCTTCAAACTGATCAATAACAATAACAATCTGTTGCCGCAGGCTTTTTCTTATCTTATTGACTACATCAATAATCCCTTCACTTCTGTTATGCAGAGATGCGGCCACGCTTGCCTGTGAGAGTTGCGTAAAACCGGCTCCGGCAGAAAGGGCAGACAGTTCCGCTGCAAGATTGTCAATAGGGTTTACGTCAGGCCTGAAAACCAGGTATGACCACAGCTTTTTGCCTTCGGCATTTTCTTTCAGAAGAGCTGGTATGACACCTGAGAACACAAGAGATGACTTGCCGCTGCCAGATCCTCCTATGACGGAAACAAACCTGTTTTCCTTGAGCCGCGTAACAACTTTAACAGTGCTCTCCATCCGGCCAAAGAAAAGATGACCTTCATCAGGTCTGAAAGCTCTGAGCCCGGGGAATGGATTAGGTCGTATGTTAGTAGTTTTTTCAGTCATGAATGACTATTTATTACACAGTATCAATGCTGCGATTGTCTATATAATTAACAAAGATATCAGTGTATTCCGAAAAGTGGAACACAAAATTGGTAATATCGCTGACCGGAAGTGAATAAAGTCCGCTCCTACCCTGGTCGGAAGGGACAATCCATGTTATAACTCCAGGCAATGACCCTGAATCATAAGATTCGGAATAGCGCATTCCTGAAGCCAGCATCAACATTCTCTCTTCCGGAATTCTATTGAAGCAAAGACTCAGGAAGCGTGTCTTTCCAAAGATCATTGCTACCTCAGGCACTGTTCTGTTGACCACTCCTGCAACCCTGTTTCTTACCTGATCCGTTAGTCTGGCTTCCACCTCGCTGAACCAGCCAGGATCGACAGCGGCTATCACATTTGCAGCCTCTTCCTGCAGCAAAAGACTGTTGCTGAAGAGATAAGACATTACTATCTCCTTCTCCACTCCATGTCCTTCCGCTGCAATCTTGTGGAGGGCGCATGCCTTTGTCCAGACACCTGTAATATTTTGATCTGTCAATAGTATCATGGTTGCCAGAGATCCATCCATGACTTCCCTCAGGGGGAATAAGAAAGACAGTTCAGCCAACCTGGTCCTGTCAGAGTGATGGCCAAGCAGTGCCTGGAGCGGCCTGCGCACAGGGCCGGTGACAGAAGTATCAATGACATCCGCCGTTACCATGGTGTCATATGCTGTGCCACCGGCGACTTTAATCCTTATTGTTTCGGCAGTTGCACTGCCCGCCATGAGTGAGAGGAGAGAGAAAAGCAGTTCATTGTTCGTGTTCCTCTCCCACTCAATGGCATCCGACAGAATAAAGTACTTGTTCCTTTTTGCTTCCAGCTGAAGCGAGATGAGTCTTCCTATGTTAAAGACCGTCTCAATAATTGCTTCCTCAATACGCTGGCGGTGTTTCGCCTCAGCGACAAATCCCTGTTCACACAGGTACTTAACCGCTTTAAGTCTCACAGTAACAGGTCCGCCGGTAATAAAGTTAGTCAGGAGAGGTGCCACTTTGGTAAGAGGTATCATGCTCAGCATCCTCATAATCATCAAACTGACACTTTCGCTGTTTTGTGGCTTGAAGTAAGAACCTATGATCTCCCCAAAGGTATCAGGCCCGAAATAATTAAGAAGGTAAAATGCCTCTCTCTCTGTCTCGGCTGACTGAAGTGCCTGCATCGCCTCCTCCCGCAGTTCTTTCATTCCGTATCGTCCTGCAGCTGCCAGTCCGACCCTTCTGATATCCGGATCCGGATCACTAAGCAGCTTGAGTAATTCAGAAGTCTGAGGCACATTTTTGTTTGTCAGTATCCCCCTGGCGACAGCTGTCTTTTCATGTATTCCAGGCAAACGGAGCATGTCACTGTTCCTTACCGGATCAGAAAAGTACTTTTCAATATTATTTATCACACCTGAAGCCTCATGCTTTATAGCATCGCTGAAGGCTGCTCCCGAAATTATGACTTTCAGGGCAGGGATTAGGGCAGGATCAAAGGTCCACCCTGCGACATGAACAACCTCGGATGCATAGCTGTTATCGGCACGGTTAATAAGGTAATCAAGTCTCCCTGAGATCATATCAAGGTAATGACTCGGAAACAGCAAAATACTTCTGAAACCGCTTACCGGAGTGTTCTCCTCATCATAAACTTTTAAAGGTGGAGTTCCTGTGCCCTCCCTGCTGATCACTGCCACTATGGTATTCCTGAATTCGACTGAAAGGATTATATCAAGAATAACCTGAAAAAGGGCCAGTAAAGGAAGCAGAAGAACCAACCCCGAATAGGAATATCCTTTGAATATTTTCAGAAAAATAAAAATGAGAGAAAGTACAGCGACAGCTGTAATAGTTTTTATCCTGATATTTTTAACCCTGCAGTATCGCCCTCCTTCTTCTGCGTAAAGATGAAAGACTGCTGCCAGCGAGGGCAGGGTATAAGTAAAAAAAGATGCGAAAAAGAATATTGCAGCAAGGGAGCTAAAGAGTGCAGACAGTAGTTTAAGGGTTTCCCTGCCATTAAGATCATAATAAATATATATCATGGCTGCGGGGGCTGAAAGCGCTAAAAGCATCAGGGGTGAGATAAGCAACCTCTCCTGAAGCCGCATATTTTTCAGGAAAGGCAGATAATAACGGTTTTGCATTAACAGTGCCAGACCTATTGAGGCTGCTGAAACGGAAGCTGCGTAAAAAAACGGGGTCGTCTCAAAGAGAGACATATCTTCAATTACCATCAGCAGGGTAACAATCATGACCGCTGACAAAATAAGAGTCGACCATAATACCCACTGATAACTGACTTTCATCACCAGGTTAGTTTTGAAATGCTCCGGAACAATTACAGACTCACTCTCCAATATACACAATTATTTCAAATACTACAAAAAAGCCCCTCTGGACCTTATAAGGTCTGCAAGTCGGCCTGTAAGCTCTTCTATCGTAATGTTCAAACTATCAGCGATAAGATCTGCCTGCTCATACCATCCGGCGCGTTGTGCAAGAAGGTCCTGCACTCTTTTTGTCAGGTCAGTCTCTTCTGCTCCCTGAAGGAGAGGCCGGGCTGTCTTTGACTTCTCTAGCCGTGAGACGAGGGTGGCTACAGGCAACCTGAGGTAGACGATCACCCCTGTTTCTTTCATGATGCCGATGTTCTCTACCGAGCATGGAGTGCCACCTCCGCACGCCACCACCGTACGTGACCTTGCTGATATGGTCTGCAGGGCTTTTGTCTCAGTTTCACGGAAATATTTTTCACCACGGGTAGCGAATAATTCCGCAACTGTCAGACCATTCTGCTCTTCAACAAGCTTGTCAGTATCTATAAAAGTCCAGCGCAGGGATGATGCAATCTTCCTGCCGGTGGTGCTCTTGCCACTGCCCATGAAACCTGTCAGGTAGATATTCACGCTGATCTACAGATCTAATTTCATTTGTGCCGGGTCTTGCGGGGGTAGTACCTTTGATGCCGGAGGAACTGGTTCATCCTCATCTTCTGCAGACTGCGGAGAAGCTTCACTCTTTACCACCGGCTCAAGCTCACGGATATCTGTCACGCTGTAGTTTGACAACCTTTTGCCCTTGGCACGAAAACTCTTGACCCCGATAAAGTTAGCCACCTCAATAATTTCATTTCTTCGCCCCTCATTCTTGCCGCCGAAACTGATCTCAAGGCGAGGATACTCGACCTCTGTCAGACTGACAAGCTTTGATCCCTCGGTGTCAGCTATAAAACATTGCAGCCTGTCTGATTCCTCGAAGATGAACCTTTTGACATAATAGAAGCCCTGTTCCCCATCCCAGTATACCGCGGCAAAGACTTTTGATTCCCGGTATTTCTCGATCAGCAGGAGGTCATCCTCAAAGTGCAGTGAGAGGTCCGCACCTGATGTGCGGTAATAACCTCCCTTTGTCACAACAAGAAGTACTTCCTCTGAGGCGAATTCACCAAGGAATCTGCCCCTGCCGTCGACATTGAGTCTCATCACGGCATCATCAAACCAAAGCTTACGGCCACCAAGGGTCGAAAGACCTTTTTCTTTAAGGGTTATCTTTTGAACCGGATTCTTCGTCAGAATATTACCCATCGATGACCGCCCCTTGATCGCCAGCTCACCAAAATCAAATTCGAATGTGAGCTTCTTCAGCCGCGCACGCGGCTTGTGAAAGACTTTGATAACCTCTGCTTCACCGTTTGGATTGACACTGAGGTAAAGTACTCGTGTTCCGTCCGTACCGCGTCCGAGATTGTATTCCTTGTCCCGCGTAAGGCCTGTCAGCGCACAACGCTTGACATAAAGCGAGCCTTCACGTCCGTTCTGGTAAACGGCATTGTAAATCGTGCGGTTGTCATTTCTCAGGAAAACCTGTACATGTATCACATCCTTCCCTACAAACTGCTTCTCAGCCACTTTAGTGATGAGGTAAGTACCGTCCTTCCTGATCACAATAATATCATCTATATCAGAGCAATCACACACATACTCATCTTTCTTGAGTCCTGTGCCTATAAAGCCCTCCTGACGGTTTACATATAACTTGGCATTGACAGCCACTACCTTGGATGCCTCAATGGTTTCAAAACTTCGTATCTCCGTCCGGCGTTCAACGTGTTTACCATACTTCTTTTTTATCTGCCGATAATAATTAATTGCGAAAGGAATGATGTTACCGAGGTGGTTGGTGACCTCATCAAGCTCACCCTCAATACCTTTAATATGTTCATCAGCACGTGAGGAATCATATTTGGAGATACGCTTGATCTTTATCTCGGTCAGCCTGATAATATCATCCCGCGTTATCTGGCGCCTGAACAGCTTTTTATAGGGCTTCAGCCCCTTTTCAATGGCACTGATGACTGCTTCCCAGGTCTCGCTCTCTTCAATATCACGGTAAATTCTTTTCTCAATAAAGATCTTTTCAAGAGACGCGAAATGCCACTCTTCTTCAAGTTCAGCCTTGCGTATCTCGAGCTCACGCTTAAGGAGGGTGACGGTCTGGTTCACTGAATATCTCAGTATATCGCTCACCCCCACAAAGGCAGGTTTGTTTTCTTCAGTGATGATACAGGCATTGGGTGAGATTGACAGTTCACAGTCTGTGAAAGCATAAAGTGCATCTATCGTTTTGTCAGGTGAGATGCCCGACTGCAGGTAAACCACGATCTCCACTCCGCCGGCAGTGTTGTCATCTATCTTTTTGATCTTTATCTTACCCTTTTCGTTGGCCTTAACTATTGATTCGATGAGTGAAGTCGTCGTTCTGCCAAACGGCACTTCAGTTATGACCAGTCCTTTTTTGTCAATCTTTTCTATCCTGGCCCTCACTTTTACAGCGCCGCCTCTCATTCCGTCGTTATACCTGGCCACGTCTATCATTCCGCCAGTCGGGAAGTCAGGGTAGAGAACAAAAGGTTTTCCCTGGAGGCAATTTATTGACGCATCAATGAGCTCATTGAAATTATGGGGAAGGATCTTGGATGCCAGTCCCACGGCGATACCTTCAACCCCCATAGCAAGAAGAAGAGGGAATTTTACGGGAAGTGTCACGGGCTCCCTGTTCCGGCCGTCATAGGAACTCATCCATTCAGTGGTCTTGGCGTTGAAGGCCACTTCAAGGGCGAACTTCGAGAGGCGTGCTTCTATATAGCGTGGTGCAGCGGCACCGTCTCCCGTGAGGATGTTTCCCCAGTTACCCTGTGCATCAACAAGCAGGTCTTTCTGCCCGAGCTGCACCAGTGCCTCTCCGATGGAGGCGTCACCATGAGGATGGAACTGCATTGTATGACCTATGATGTTGGCCACCTTGTTGAAGCGCCCGTCATCCATGCGCTTCATTGAGTAAAGAATTCTTCGCTGGACGGGCTTCAGGCCGTCAGCAAGATGCGGTACGGCACGCTCAAGGATAACATATGAAGCGTAATCAAGGAACCAGTCCTGATACATACCTGAAAGTGCCGTCACAGTACTCAGTGCGGCAGGTATATAACCGTCCTTAGTCTCTTTTATCTCTTCACCTTCATTGGTGAAGGTTTCATCTTCAGGATCACGCTCTTTCGTCATCTGTAACAATCTCCTCTCACACCCTGGCTGTTTCCGGCAGCTCTTCCTCAATTCTCAGGTTGTCAATTATAAAGTCCTGACGTTCAGGGGTATTCTTACCCATGAAGAACTCCAGGAACTGGGTGTACGGATCGGCTTTCTTCATGATAACCGGCTCAAGACGTATATCCTTCCCGATAAAATGTCCGAATTCCTCAGGTGAGATTTCACCCAGCCCTTTAAAACGTGTTATCTCCGGCTCCGGCCCCAGGTCCCTGATTGCCTTAAGTCTTTCATTATCACTGTAGCAGTAACGCGTTTCCTTTTTATTACGCACCCTGAAAAGCGGTGTCTGCAGTATATAAACATGGCCTTTCCTGACAAGGTCAGGGAAGAACTGCAGGAAGAAGGTAAGAAGGAGCAGGCGGATATGCATGCCGTCAACATCAGCATCAGTGGCAATGACAACGTTGTTATAACGGAGGTCCTCAACAGACTCTTCTATATTCAGGGCAGCCTGAAGAAGGTTGAACTCCTCATTTTCGTAAACTATCTTCTTGGTCAGCCCATAGCTGTTCAGCGGTTTTCCCCTAAGGCTGAAAACAGCCTGAGTCTCAACGTTGCGCGATTTGGTAATAGAGCCGCTGGCCGAATCACCTTCGGTGATGAATATGGTAGAATCAAGACGTCTTTCATCATTAGAATTATAATGGATGCGGCAGTCGCGAAGCTTGCGGTTATGCAGACTGACCTTCTTGGCCCTGTCCCTGGCCAGCTTCTGGATGGAATTGATAGCCTTGCGCTCTTTTTCTGACTCCTGTATCTTCTTCAGCATTATCTGAGCCGTCTCGCTGTTTTTATGAAGATAGTCGTCGAGATGCTTACGTATGAAATCATTGATAAAGTTACGTACTGACGGTCCTTCAGGACCCATGTCCTTGGAACCAAGCTTGGTCTTTGTCTGGGATTCGAAGATAGGCTCTTCAATCTTGACCGCAACCGCTGCGATGATCGATGAGCGTACGTCCGACGGGTCAAAATCCTTTTTGAAAAAATCCTTTATGGTCTTGACCATCGCTTCCTTGAAAGACATGAGATGGGTTCCTCCCTGGGATGTATGTTGCCCGTTGACGAAGCTGTAGTAATCTTCCCCGTACTGCAGCCCGTGTGTTATTGCAACCTCAATGTCTTCTCCCTTCAGGTGTATTATGGGATAAAGGCCCTCTTTATTCATGCTTTCATTGAGCAGATCAACAAGGCCGTTCTTTGAAACGATTTTGTTGCCATTAAAATTTATCACCATCCCTGCATTGAGGTAGGTGTAATTTTTCAACATGCTCTCGACGTACTCCGATATATAGCGATAGTTGCCGAAAATAGTCTCATCGGGAATAAAGATTACCTCTGTGCCGTTATCCTCCTTTGAAGCTTTCAGTGCTTCGTCTCTCACAACATTGCCGGCATGAAACTCAATCTCCTTCACCTGCCCCTCGCGTATCGAACGAAGTATGAATGATGATGAAAGGGCATTTACAGCTTTTATGCCGACGCCGTTAAGCCCAACTGATTTTTTGAATGCCTTTGAATCATACTTCGCACCGGTGTTCATACGTGATGTGACATCGAGTACTTTTCCAAGAGGTATCCCGCGGCCAAAATCACGTACCCTGGCCATCTTTCCTTCAATGTTTACATCAATCTTGCGGCCATAACCCATCATATACTCATCCACCGCGTTATCCATAACCTCCTTGAGCATGACGTATATTCCATCATCAAGAGACGAGCCGTCACCCAGCTTGCCGATGTACATACCGGGCCTGAGCCTGATATGTTCCTTCCATTCGAGGGTTTTGATGTTCTCTTCTGTATAGTTGCCGTCCATCATCCAAAATTTTGCGCAAATATAAAGATTTAGCAGAGGCCTTTTCAGCCGATTTATCAACAACAGCAGTGAATTTTCACCTGAATATGAGGCAGGGAGGGCGTTTGGGACAGTTATTTAACCTTTACCGGCTCGCTTCTCAGCTTTTCCATGGCGCTTACCATTTGTGCCTGAACTATTGCTGCAAGCTCGTCGGGATCGCCTGTTTTGAAATTACCGGGGAAAATAGGATCGAGAACCCTCAACCTTACCACTTTGCGACTCCCGAAGATAATTCCTCGTTTAGGCAGTATGTCTCCTGTGCCGTCTATCAGAACCGGCAGCAAAGGTTTATCAGTCTTAACTGCAAGCTGAAATGCTCCGCTCTTGAACTTACCTATGGCTCCCGTCAGGGATCTTGTTCCTTCAGGGAAGATCACGACGGAAATGCCTTCACGCAGGGATTCCATACATTTCTCCATCATCCTGATCACACTGGACTTACTGCCTCTTACAACCTCAATGTATTTTACCATCCTCATTTCCACTCCTACCAGCGGAATCTTAAATATCTCAATTTTAGAGACCCATCTCAGCCTGTGACGAAGCATATTGAAGAAAACAATATCAAGCATCGACTGATGATTGGGTATTATAACGTAAGCCTGGTTCTTGTCTATCTTTTCGCGTCCGTCGACAACCACCTTCCAGAAAGGGCTCATTCTGGTAAGAATGATCCCCTGTATGACCATCCATCTGTTGTTCATCAGCCTGCGGTTGTCAAACAAAAGCGAAATCAGCCACAACAGGAGTGCCACGGGAAATGCAAGCAAGACAAAGATGATGCTTGATACCCAGACCCAAGCTGACTTTAATACATTTATCATTTTATGTGTTTATCTAGTTTTACGACGGCAAGAGCTAACCCTGCGCCCACAAGAAGCCCCAGCATGGCGCCACTAAGAACATCGCCCGGATAATGTACTCCGAGGTAGATCCTGGAATATGATACCAGGCTTGCCCATATAAAAATACTCCAGGTGTACCATTTTTTATGCAGTAAAGGGGCAGTAAATGATGCCAGCCCGAAAGCATTGGAAGCATGCCCGGAAATAAAACCATACATCCCTGGACAGGATCCGCGCACAGTGTGGACTAACCCCTGAAGGGAAGGATCATGACACGGTCTGAGACGTCCGGTGAGCTCTTTTATCAGCGAGGGGACCTGGTCAGTAATAAATATCAGCGGAAGCACAAGGAGAAGAGGGAGCCAGACTCGTTTTCTGTATCTTAAGATCAGGAGGTATATCATTAAAAGATAAAGTGGTATCCATACCGTCCTGAGGCTTATTGTCCACATCACATTGTCAAAGAATGGCGAGTGAAGGGAGTTAAGAAACAGGAATATGGTACGGTCAAGCTCAACCATGATCAACTGTTTATTGCAGTCCAGAGAAGATCCTTGAGAGCAGTGATACCCGTCCCGTTAATCGAAGAGATAAATATTACCGGGAGGTCACCGGGTAAACCTGGTCTCATTGCATCTTTGAGTTCATCGTCCAACAGGTCACATTTGGTGATGGCCATAACCCTGCGTTTATCGAGCAGCTCAGGATTATATTTCCTGAGTTCTTCGATCAGTATCTGATACTCCTTGTTCACGTCATTGCTGTCACAGGGGATCATAAACAGGAGGACAGAGTTTCGTTCGATATGTCTCAGGAACCTGTATCCCAGCCCTTTCCCTTCAGCTGCACCCTCAATAATACCCGGAATATCAGCCATGACAAAGGATTTATCATTACGGTAGCTGACAATACCAAGGTTAGGAGTGAGCGTCGTGAAGGGGTAATTATCTATTTTAGGGCGTGCAGCACTGACCACTGACAACAGGGTTGATTTCCCCGCATTCGGAAAACCTACAAGGCCGACATCAGCCAGGACCTTCAATTCGAGAATGAACCACCCCTCAATGGACGGCTCTCCGGGTTGCGCAAAGCGCGGTGTCTGAAAGGTGGATGATTTGAAATGGGTATTTCCCTGCCCGCCCCGGCCCCCCTTAGCGAGGATCTTCTGTTCGCCGTCATGGGTAATTTCAAAGAGAATGTTTTCTGTTTCAGCGTCTTTGGCTATTGTTCCCAGGGGTACATGAACAATAACATCTTTTCCGTCTGCACCTGACTTATTATTCGATGAACCCACGCCTCCGTCACCGGCGAAGATGTGCTTTTTGAACTTAAGGTGCAGCAAGGTCCAGAGTTGTGAATCGCCTCTCAGGATAATATCTCCTCCCCTTCCGCCGTCACCTCCGTCAGGACCCCCCTTTGGAATAAACTTCTCGCGTCGCAGGTGTGTTGAGCCGGCTCCGCCCTTGCCCGACCGTACGAAAATTTTTACATAGTCAACAAAATTTGTTTCTGCCATCGGTCAGATTATCGTTTCGATATGCCTGCAGAGCCTGACGAAAATGTCATCAATTGAGCCGATGCCCTCGACCGTGCGTGAGACCTTTGCCCTGCGTCCGTAATCGATTACAGGTTCGGTCTTGGCGCGATAAACGGCAATACGGTTGTTTATGACTGCTTCGTCAGCATCATCAGCCCTTCCCGATACCAGAGCTCTCTTCTTCATGCGGTCCATCAACTCGGTATCATTCACATCAAGAACAAGCATCAGATCTATCTTCATACCCCGCTCCTTCAGCATATTCTGAAGCGCATCAGCCTGCTCGACAGTGCGCGGGAAACCGTCAAAAATGAAACCTGTCTTGCCTGTGGTGGAATCAATTTTCTGTGCTATCATAGCTATCACTACCTCATCGGGTACCAGCTCACCGGCAGACATTATGGCGGCCATCTTTCTTCCAAGCTCAGTACCTGCGGCCAGCTCAGCCCTCAGCATATCTCCCGTTGAAAGATGAAGCATGTTATATTTTTTCGCAAGTGTCACCGATTGCGTTCCCTTCCCTGATCCGGGAGGACCAAACATAAGAACATTGATCATTGTATTACTATTTGGTGATTTTATAAATTGATTTCAGGTTGCGGCCATAGCCGTCATAATCAAGACCGTAGCCCACAACAAAGCTATTCGGAATTTCAAACCCTATATAGTCAATGGGGATATCTTTGGTATAGGCGTCAGGTTTGAAGAGGAGGGTGCAAATTTTAACTTCACTCGCTTTTCTCAGGGTCAGTTCACCGATAATTCTTTCCAGGGTGCTTCCCGTGTCCACAATATCTTCCAGTACCACAACTGTCTTACCGGAAATATCTTCATTCCACCCGATCAGCTCTTTGATCTTGCCACTGCTGCCTGTGCCTTCATATGAAGCTAGTTTGATAAAAGATATCTGCGCATTCAGTTTTATCTGTCTGAAGATATCAGCTGCAAACAGAAAGGAGCCGTTGAGTATCCCGAAGAAGAGCACATCATGATCTTTAAGGTCTTCGGTTATCTTTTCAGCCATGGCGGTTATACGGCTCTGTATCTCATCTTCGGTGATGTATTCCGAAAACTCTCTGTCAAGGACTGTTATCTCATTCATAGTGCAGGCGGTTGATGGTGCTAAATTATAAATTTAAAGTTTATTTTTGTCTAAGTATCACATTAACATTTAAAAAGAGCATATGGATCCACTCGTAAGCATAATTATGGGAAGCACCTCAGATCTGAAGGTAATGGATAAGGCAGCAGAGATACTTGACAGCATGGGTATTCCCTTTGAGATGAGTGCCCTCTCCGCTCACCGCACTCCTGAAGAGGTGGAGCGGTTTGCACACAGTGCCGCCGCCAGAGGCATTAAGGTGATAATTGCCGGTGCCGGTATGGCTGCGCATCTGCCGGGTGTCATTGCCGCCATGACCCCCGTTCCTGTCATAGGCGTGCCAGTCAAAGCCTCTCTTGACGGCATGGACGCTCTTCTTGCTATTGTCCAAATGCCTCCCGGTATTCCCGTTGCGACTGTCGCCATCGATGGCGCCATGAACGCGGGTATCCTTGCGGCACAGATGATCGCCACTGGTGACCCCGCACTCATGGAGAAAGTTGCTGCATACAAGGAGAGCCTTAAACAGAAAATCATTAAGGCCAATGAGGAGCTGGGGGCGGTGAAATACAAATTCAAAACAAATTAAATGTCAGGCAGCAGGCAATAGGCAGTAGGCAGTAGTGGTTATGTCAATGCCTATTGCCTTATAAAAACCCAATTCGACATTGGACTCTGACTTCACTCTTTACTGCTCTGTCCAATTCCTCCCGAAAAACCATGAAAGCATACTTCGCCCTTACCTCCACTCTGTCTGACGGCTTCCAGGACAGCATCAGGAACGAGCGGCTGCATTCACCATATAAGGCCGGAACGCTAAATGATGATAGAAGATCATTCTCCCAAACATATAACCTGCTGTCATAACCATCAGTAGTACACAGTGCATATCTGAACCACATCTTCAGTGGAACAGCATGAAACGAATAAGAAATATCCTGGCATAGCATGTATCCGTTTTCACCTGAAGGACTTATACTGCCCATCGAGGCACGCATTGTCAGGTGAATGTTTTCAACAGGATCATAGTTAAAAACAAACGCCATCACTCGCCTTTCCCGGGTTTCTGACCCGGCTGCACCAGTCTCACTGGCCACGTCATATTCGCGTGAAGAGGACGTATATGTCAGCCTCAGGGAGAGATCGTCACGCGGCAGATACTCGCTTCTGATCTCAATCCTGTTGCCGTAAGAGGGAGATGAGGACCGGTACCGGGGCCAGGGAATACGATAATGATCTGCGCCTGCACTGACAAAGAGATGACGGGCTATCTCCAGATGAACAGATGCAGCTATGCCGGTCTCGTTGGAGGAGCCTGTACCGGCCTTGAAGACTCCGGAATGAAATGCATAGTATTCCGGAGAGAGATGCCGGGCTATAACATTGAATGTCGCCCTGTTGGAAGGTTTAGTCCTTATGCCGCCAGTGACAGCCCATGAGCCCGGGAAGCTTGCTGCTGCCTCAGTAAAGAAAAGCAGCGGTCCTGTTCCGGCCTTGAAATCAGCCGACAGATTTATCAACCGATTGCCGGAAAAGGCTTTGATGTTTTCGGCCTGCAGTTTATCAGGCAGAAAAGGCAGGGAAAACCATGTAATTGATGATGCTAATCCGGACCTTATTCTGTCCGTCCCATAGTTAATGTGCAAACCGGCCACATATTCCGTCAGGCTGTTTTGTGCTTCACGTTGTGCGACGCTTTTATGAATGCCTCCCTTCACCAGGTTGGTCACAGCCACCACGTTGCTGTCATTGTCAAAAAACAGACGGGCATCGATTCTGTTCGAGGAAGCAAAGAGCGTTGCTCCGCGTGTCATGCTGCCCAAAACACAGCTCACACCCCTGAAGAAATTATTCTCCTCGGAGGAGGTGTACTGTGTGACGGCGCTCCGTCCTGTCATGAATGAAGGAGAGCCAAGCCATGACCCCTGCCACGAGCCGCTGTTGAACAGAAGCCCCTCGCCAAAACGAAGTGTGTAATCGCCTATGATGATGCGGTCAATAACCCCTCTGCCATGGTACATGAGATAGCCCGAGAGAAAGTCCGCGCCCAATGAACCCTTAAAGGTAAAAGGTTCGCCGGGATCATTCTCTGCAGTGACACCATAGCTCAATAAGCTTCCTTCATGTCTTACCTTCACCAGTGACCTTAAGCCACCTTCATCGTCGTCAGTTTGGTTAAAACGTGCCATAGCCGTCATGATGACCGTTGTTCTGCCCGAAGAAAGACTGCTCTTTTTCTCTGAAGACTCAAGGTTTACATAAGGAGCCATAAGCATTACAGTAAAGCGGTCAAAAGCCGGCAAGAGTGCTATCTCGTACAATGAAACAACATCTCCTTTTCTTTTAATATAGTCTGCAAGAACCCTGACCTGGAACTCCGTCAGGAAGAAGAGTCGGGCAATCTCATCCTCATCGCCATTGTTGATTACTACGGGCTTATCTTCAAGCTCCGACAGCTTTTCAAAGAGCCATGAGGCTTCGTATTCATCTGTAAATGACATGATTATGTCAGCAGCTTCTGAAATACCTGATACGCTCTCCTGTGCTTGTGCAGAAGCAGAAATCATCATCAGAAAGAGAAAGAAAAGAGGTAGAATCTTTATTTTCCTCTTATGTTCCATATAAATGAAAGAGAGGAGGTTATTCCTGTCATACTGTTTATCATAAATCCGGCATCGGTCTGCAGCGAGCCTGAGACAAAACCCACCCCGAATGCAAAACATGATGGTGAACTCAGATATCCGGATCTCAGGATAAGCCTGTCGAGAACATTCCAGCTTATCCCGCTTTGGATAGAAAGAGGTTCATCTGTCACCTTGCTGCTTTCCAGTGTAACCAGAAGGTCATCTGAGAGCTTCCATTCAATACCGGTATTTATGGATGAGGGCAGATTGTTAAAGGGTGTCAGGGGATTAAAAAGATGCATTCCGAATGTAAGGGATGATGATAATGCTATCGTCATCCCCGCCTCAAATGTGATATGTGATACATCCCTGTAATCGCCGGCGCTTTTTTCCATGATATAGTCTGCCTGTACCCCGAGTGAGATTCCTTTGGTCAGAGTGACTGCGCTGCCAATGCCTGCGAAAATGCGGTAATAATCTCCATTACCGTAGTGAGTCACAACAAGGCCCACTGGCACAGGTTCAGCATCTATAATCGCGCTGATAGCCTTTGACGATAATGCTGTCATCATATAGCGTGTCTCCAGGGCAAAGGAAGCGCTTGTGCCCGGGTATGAAGCCAGCAAGGCCTGGTTATGAAAGCAGCTCCAGTGACCTGATGATGCGGAAGTGGCGAAGGCCATGCCCATCTCACAGGCGCCGTGAGGTACATATATAGGTTCACCGGCATGTAAACCGGCAACCGCAATACTAAACAACAATACTACTGCATTCCACCGCAGCATATCGAAACATAATTACACAATAAATTTACGACGGTTTATTCTCAATGTCAACAGAATCTTTAAAAAAAAGGCAGTAGGCAGCAGGCAATAGTGGTGTGGCTTATTAATTCACTACTGCCTATTGCCTAATCTAAGCCTTGATATCCTTGATATTCAGCTGCACCGAGCTCTTGCCTCTATACTCGTTCAGCTCGACTGAATAGGCTATATCGACCACGCCCCCGCACTCCCTGAATATCTCCATCATATCTGCCTGCCCGAACGCGATGGCACCTATCGGTTCTGCATTCTGTCGCGTGAAGCTCAGCTTAAGATGCGTGCCGTTGTTGCCGACAGGCTGGCATGCCAATGTCTTGACTCTGCGCGACACAAATACCGGCGCCATATTCTCAGGCCCGAAAGGCTGAAAACGTTCAAGATAACGGTACATACTTATTCCCACATCCTCAATAGGTATCTCTGCATCAATATTTACTGAAGGAACAAGGTGTTCATCCTTTATGGTGTCACTGACAAATTTCTCAAACCGTTCACGAAATGACTGCAGGTTCTCCTGTTTAAGCGTCAGTCCCGCAGCAAACATATGTCCTCCGAAACTCTCCAGGAGGTCAGAGCATGATTCGATTGCCTGATAAAGGTCATAGCCCGGTACACTGCGAGCCGATCCGGTAGCAAAGCCATCCTTTGATTCCGTAAGGATGACAGTCGGGCGATAGTATGTTTCAATGAGTCTTGAAGCGACAATACCTATGACACCTTTATGCCACCCCTGGTGGAACAGTACCGTGGTGCGGGAGTTGTTCATGCGGTTGTCTTCGCTGACCATCCTCCGTGCTTCCGAGGTTATCTCGCTGTCTTTCTTCCTCCTGTCGTCATTGCTATGGTCAATGTCATTACAGATGGCAACAGCAAGATCCGAATCCTGCGATACAAGTAACTCTACAGCCTTGCTTCCTGACTCCATGCGTCCGGCTGCGTTTATACGCGGTCCGATGCGAAAGACGATGTCTTCGACAGCAAGGGGCATGCGGATCTTTGCCTTCTCTATGATTTTCTGGAAACCCAGGCGTGGCGCCTCATTAAGCTGCTTCAAACCGAAATATGCGAGTATCCTGTTTTCGCCGGTCATAGGGACGATGTCAGATCCGATGCTTACAGCCACCAGGTCAAGATAAGGTATGATCTTTTCAAAGGGTATATTCTGCAATTGACAGTAAGCTTGTATGAGCTTAAACCCGACACCGCAGCCGGACAATTCCTTATAGGGATAGTTGCACCCCGGTTGTTTGGGGTCAAGCACAGCCGTTGCATCAGGTATTTCGTCACCCGGAAGATGATGATCGCAGATGATTAAGTCAATGCCTTTGGAGCGTGCATACTTCACTTTCTCAACGGCCTTGATGCCACAATCAAGTGCAACTATCAGCCGGCAGTTAGTCTGTGCGGCATAATCGATACCCTTCAGCGAGAGGCCGTAACCCTCATGGTATCTGTCCGGAATATAATAATCGAGACTTGAATGCCTCTCACGAAGGAATGAATACAGCATCGCAACAGAAGTGGTGCCGTCGACATCATAGTCGCCATATACCAGTATCTTCTCATTGCGTGCTATTGCCGTAGAGATACGGTCAACAGCCCTGTTCATGTCCTTCATCAGGAAGGGATCATGCAGGGATTTCAAAGACGGGTTAAAAAATTCTTCAGCCTGTTTTTTGCTCGTGATGCCGCGTTGCACCATGAGATTGGCGACAGCGGCAGGCACTGCCATCTCTGTCGCCAGGGTCATGACGACAGACTCGTCGCCCCCCTCTCTCAAGAGCCACTTTTTTTCCATTATATTTTATTTTAATAATATTCATATCCGAAGACCTCCCTCATTGTGTTGCTCATTATCTCTTTAACCTCACTCATACTTACACTCCTTCCGGTCTCTTTCTCAATGCTTGTCACACCTTTGTCGGTGAAGCCGCAGGGGTTAATATGATCAAAGTAAGAGAGGTCAGTGCAGACGTTCAAAGCGAAGCCATGCATTGTGATATACCTCGCTGCTCTGACGCCAATTGCACAAATCTTTCTCGTGTGTGTGCTGATGCCCGGGTCGATCCATACTCCCGTGGCTCCTTCCAGTCGCCCGCCGGTAACACCTAACTGTGAGATACATTTTATAACTGCCTCTTCAATCAGGTGTATATATTCTTTCAGTCCGAGGTTCATGGCCCCGATGTCAAAAATCGGGTATCCGACAAGCTGTCCCGGACCATGATATGTTATGTCTCCTCCCCTGTCAATATGGTAGAACGACGCATCGTGTGCTTTAAGCTGTATATAATCCAGCAGCAGATTTTGCTGTGACCCGCTTTTCCCAAGGGTATAGACATGATTGTGTTCGACAAAGATGAGGCGGTCCGGGGTCCTGTGCAAGACACCGTCAACTCCTCCTTTTTCTTTCACCTTAGCATTGAAGAATTTCTCCTGGTAATCCCAGGTCTCCTTGTAGTCTCTGAATCCTAAATCATCAAATATAACCTTGCACCCTTTACCCTGCACCCTGTACCTTTTTACATGTTTCTCCGCATGGAACGAGCTGCGCACCAGGGGACTGCTCTCAACAAACCCGAAACCGATCTCCAGTCCTTTCTGTTTGTACTCCTCAAATTTATCAGGTGTAATATACTCAACTACCGGAATGTGGCTTAGTGTAGGCGCCAGGTACTGACCTATCGTCACAACGCTGCAACCGGTTGCATGAAGGTCATGCAAAGCCTCTGTCACCTCGTCTTCACTCTCTCCAAGTCCAAGCATCAATCCCGACTTGGCCGTGATACCTCTGGCATTTATATGCCTCAGTACACTAAGGCTCACCTCGTACTTCGCCACCGACCTGATCAGAGGCGTCAGTCGTCTTACGGTTTCTATGTTATGTGAGATGATGTCCGGTCGTGCGTCGATCACCCGGTCAATTTCGGAAATATTACCGCGGAAGTCGGGTATCAGTGTCTCTATTGTCACTTCCGGATTGACCTCTTTGATAGTGCGGATAGTGTCAGCCCAGTGCTGCGCTCCTCCGTCAGGAAGATCATCGCGGTCAACAGATGTGATGACGCAGTGCCGGAGACCCATTGTCCTGACAGCCATGGCTACCCTCTCCGGTTCACCATCGTCTGGTGGGAGAGGCTTGCCGCTGGTGGTGCCGCAGAATTTGCATGAACGGGTGCATATCTCTCCGAGGATCATCAGGGTGGCAGTACCAGAATTCCAGCACTCCCCGATGTTCGGACAGTTACCGCTTGTACAGATCGTATTAAGCTGGTTATCCTCAACAAGGTGTTTTACCATGGTGTAACTCTCCCCGCTTGCCCGCTGCATCTTAAGCCATGATGGCAATCTCCTGCTTCCTGACATTCCCTTTCCTGCCCTGAATTAAAACAACAGACAAAGGTATATAATAAAAGAGAAAATGTGAGGTCAAAAAATGATAACCGGAAACTATGAAAGTGTATCTTTGGATTATAACCAAATGGAATTCTGAAAATAATGGATATAGTTTATCTGAACGGGCATTTCGTTCCCCGCGACAAGGCAATGATCAGTCCTGACGACCGCGGATTTGTCTTTGGAGACAGCGTGTATGAGGTAATGAGATGGTACGGCGGTTTCTTTTTCGATATGGATGGTCACATGAACCGGCTTCGTCGCAGCCTGCATGAGACAAGGATTGTGTGGAACGACATTGACACTTTCGCGGATCTTGCTGAGGAGCTGGTAAATAAAAATGACCTTGGCAATGACTGCTCTTTGGTTTATGTTCAGGTGACCCGGGGTGCGGCTCCCCGCAACCATGTTTTTCCTGACCCGGCTGTGTCACCGACCGTTTTTGCCTCTGCCCGGAGACAGAGTGTGGACACGCTTCTCTGGGAACGCGGGATAGCCATCGCTGTCGCTCCTGACCCGCGCTGGAACCGATGTGACATCAAATCAACGGCACTCCTTGCAAATATCATGTCATTACAGGAGGCACATGATAATGGTTTTATGGAGGTATGTTTTGTCCGCGACGGCTTTATCACTGAAGGTGCGCATTCAAACATCTTCCTTGTCAGAAATGATACAGTTTATACGCATCCTGAATCGAACTTTATTCTCTCAGGTATAACACGTAAAAACGTTATCTCCCTCGCTGCCGAGAATGGGATTGGTCTGGCCGAGGAAAGGGTAGCTGCCGATATAATTCCGTACATCCGTGAGGCCTTTATCACAAACACGTCAGGTGAGGTTATCCCCGTCATCAGGATAGGCGACCAGATACTTGGTGACGGCACTCCGGGTGACATTACAAGAAAGATTCACGTGCTTTTCAGGGATAAGGTGATGGCAGGAAGCCCTGTGCATTAAGCGTAGGGCAAAGAGTGTAGAGCGTAGAGACCCTCAGACTTCAGACATTAGACTTTCAGACGCACCATACTTATTGCCTACTGCCTAACGAATATTACCTTTGCACAAATTTTAAATCATAATGACAACCCCCCACCTCAGCGAACAGGAACAGGTACGCAGACAGTCGCTTGACGACATCAGAAAACTGGGCATTGATCCCTACCCTGCTGCAATGTTTCCGGTAAACGTTTCAGCCGCACAGATACTCGCCAACTTCAGGGATGAAGAGAACAACTACCCTGATGTGTGCCTTGCCGGCCGCATCA
>JADGPV010000132.1 GCA_017882245.1 Bacteroidales bacterium
ATCAACATCCTCGTCACGGAGACTTATCAGTTCTGACCGCCTCATGCCTGTAAGATACAAAAATTCTATTATTGTTCTGTCGCGGACACCTGAAAAATTATCTCCAAATTGGTAATCATCAAGAAGCCTGTCGAGTGCCTCTTCGGCCACGAAGACAGGCAGCTGCTTTGCTTTCTTCGGAAGCTTCACTCCTGACATCGGGTCAGTGCTGCTCATTCCATGCTTCCGCATATAACGGAAAAAGGCCCGGAGGGCAGACATCTTCCTGTGCACCGTGCCGGTTACACATCCGCGTTCTATAAGTGAAATCATCCATGCCCGGACCTCACCGGAAGTCACACCCTCGGGAGCGAGATCAGGAGCGTTCACTCCCAACCACTCAAAAAACTGATCAAGATCGTTCTTGTATGAAGTTACGGTATGCCGGGAATAACGCTTCTCGGTCCGGATGTATTGCAGGAACGATTCCTTTCTATCCATAAAAGGAACCTTTTAAAATTGTTTATAAGAAAAGCAGTCAGAATGTTATTCCTCTTCCTGCTGCAGATGCTGAACATATACGGCTTTCTTTATCGCATCCCTGCGGCGAACCGAGGGTTTGATAAAAGCCTGACGCGTCCTGAGCTCACGGATGACACCCGTTTTTTCAAATTTTCTCTTGAATTTTTTAAGAGCCCTGTCAATGTTCTCGCCTTCTTTTACCGGTACAATTATCATAATTCAACTTTGTGTTAAAACGAGCGGCAAAATTAATATGTATAGAATTCATTTCAAAACTTTTGACAAAATAAATTCAAAATCATCACCGGCGGCGCCTGGTGAAGGCCTGATATAGGGCGCCAGGCGCGAGGCCTGCTCGCTGCTCATGACCTTCTGCCTTACCAGGCTGCCAAGTGTCACCGGAGTACCCATGAGCGACCTGTATTTAATGATCAGCCCCGCGGTTGCCGGTCCGATATAGGGATGCCTTGCCAGCTCACTGAAAGAACAACTGTCAAGCAACAGCGGCCTGACCGAATCATATGTCAATGAAAGCCTCTCACCGATGAGATCGACCACAGAGCTGTCCAGACCATAAACTTCCTTCAGCTGCCCTGCATCGATAAAGCCCCCGAGCAGACTGCGGTACTTTATTATCCTCGCAGAGAGCACGGGACCTATGCCCGGAAATTGTAAGAGATCATCAGCAGTGCATATGTTGAGATCAATAAATGCTCGCCTGACAACAGTGTCTGCCTGTTTGCCATGAATGACCGCAGCAGCATTTTCACCTGCTGCTTTGTGACGATCTGTTTCCTTTGGTATCTTAATCCAAGGCAGAAGGCTTACGACTGTGCCGGAATCTAGCCCGTAAACCCTTTCAATATCCTTTGGCATGCGAAATCGGGCACCACTGGTGCGGTAGTTTATCAGTGTCGTTGCCTGGTGCTCTGTCAGACCGAGACGTACCAGACTATCGAAGGAGACTGTGTTGGGATCAAACGTAAACAGCGACTTTTCAGAGCGCTCAGCCGGCATGGTCAGCTCAGGCACGGCCAGGGAATCTGCTGTGACCTCGCTGTTCAGGAGCTCATTATCAGGCCTGAGGGAGAACACCCTGACAAGCAGCAGTATTATCAGCACTGCTGCCAGAATGTAAGTTCCCCTCCTCTCCCTGCGGTCGAAACCGAGCAGATCAGAGATGGTTTTTCTGAAAGGCTTCACGTTAATACAGCACGAGACAATGCAAGATAAATAAAAATCAGAACGGATACCCTATGCCAATGACAAACTGATAGAAATTTTTATTATACGTCTTTTTATAATCTGCAATTAAAGGTACCCATTTTGTGCTTCCCGTGATTTCCGGGTCACGCAACTTAAGTCCTATATCGACTCTGAGCAATACGAACTTGACGTCAAACCGGAAACCCAGCCCCGTTCCAACAGCTATGTCATTGAGAAACTTGTACGAAAACTGACTGCCTGGTCTGCTTACATCCGGCCAGAAAGTCCATATATTACCTGCATCGAGAAATACAGCACCTTCAAGTATCCAGAAGAGCTTAAACCGGTACTCAACATTTGCTATGAGCTTAATGTCAGCCGTCTGGTTTCCGAATACAAGGTTTCTGAATGATCCCGGACCGAGAGACCTGACCAGCCAGGCTCTTATATCATTCGCCCCTGCATTATAATACTGCTCCTCAAAGGGCATAGCACGTATGGAATCGGCATTTGAATTGCCATAAGGAATGCCTGCTCCTGCAAAGAATCTGTAAACAACGCTGCTGGCATCATTGATTCTATAATGATAGCTTGCATCTATCTCCCCTTTCAGAAACTGTGCAAACGGCTGTCCCAGAAAATGATATGTCAGATCTTTATTATCCTTGCTGGCTTTGGCAAGTTTATATATCCCGTTCAGGAGGTTGCCGGCAGCATCAAATGCCAAACGTATATTCCAGTAGTCCTTTGACTTCTGGACAAGCTGATTGTTGTAGACAAAGTTGTAATTGCCTCCCAGGATCAAAACATTGCGATATGAATAGGCAAGATAGGGTGATTTGTCGATCAGCTCCTGAAAAACCGGATCAATGGATTCAGGAGGCAACTTGACAAAACTGAATGAAAGGGGATTGAAATTGTGAGAGGTATGTCTGTTGCCGTTCCATGAATAACCAAGGGTCACATTTGCTATTGTCCGCGTATATGCAGGCACTTGCTGGTAGTTAAATCCTCCCTGGAACACTGTCTTGGGGTCATGGTTGCGTATAAAGCTCCCTTTTGGATTATATGGTACCAGGAACTTGGGAAGCTTAAGGCTGACCTCAGCTCCGAACTCCTTAGTATCCTTGAGCCCTATAAGCTCCTTAGGCAGCCTCTCATATGCCCCTTTCAGCTTCAGGTTAAAGAGTTCGGCTCCGTGAAAAAGGCTCTTGTTCTCGTATATGAGGTTCAGAGCCCCGCCGATATTACCTCCTGTGCTCGTACCCTCAAGTTCTACCGTGAAGGATTGCCGCTCCATGGGAGTAAGCTGTATTATACAGTCGAGCAACCCTTCGTTATTTCTGTTGCCCAACCCAACTCCCACATCAATGTACGAGACATTCACCAGCCTGTGGTTCTTCATATCAGCCAGCCGTGACTGCGTCTGCTCAGTGTTCGTCAGACTGAAAAGCGCCCCGGGTGAGACGTATAAAAACTGGCTTAATACTTCGGGTTTGATAAGGTATCTGCCTGGAGGCGAGACATAATAAATACCTTTATAATAGGTAGTGTCAAATGATAGTTTGTATTGTTCACTGTTGGTGAGCGCCTGTTTCGGATCAAACTCAGGGAAGACATAAACATCCCGGATGCGGTACATCCTGTGGTTGCTGTATTCAAGCCTTCCCTGATTGTCGAGAGAGGACTTGCGCGATACCACATAATCCACGTTGACCTGATGGTTCATCAGTGCGCTGTCAACCCTAAAGTAGATGTCTTCCGTTGAAAAAGCATAAAAACCTATGTCTCTGATGAATTGTTCAAGCCGTTTGCGTTCATTCTGAAGAAGGTCAACATCATATATCATCCCCCTCTCAATAGTGCAGTTAATCGTGTCAATCGTCACAAGACCATATAACATGGAATCCTGTATATCATACCTGATATCGGCAATGGTGTAAGGCTTCCCGGGAGTTATTTTGTAATATACTGACGCCTCATTCTTTTTTGTTTCGACCGTGTCAGTGACTGAAGCGTTGAAAAATCCCTTGGACGTGAGATATCTCCTTATCTGCTCAGTGGACCTGGTGGCTGCAACAGGATCAAAGATCACAGGTTCTTCTCCAATTTTCCTCAGCCAGCCGTTTGGCCACTTTTCCTTTTTAATATTTGAAAGGTTATAGAGGCCAAGGTGGAACCTCGCACCGAAGATCCTTTTGTTTGGCTGCTGCTTGATATAAGGCTTTATTGCAGCTTTAGTCAGTGTGGTCGGAAGCTTTTCATCAGCCTCTTTGAACACAAGCTCATTCTTGTTCAGCAGTAACTGTCCGGAGGGAACATATTTGGTAGGGTTGCAGGAAGCTGCCGTCAAAATTATGATCAGCAGTATAAACAGTTTCGGAACAGTAATTTTTATATTTGTTCTCTGATGGGTCAATTTTCCGGAAGCAATAATGATAGCAAATATATCATTATAAACTATATTTTCAATTACTGAGCAATGCATAACATGATTACCCGGCACCAGACAAAAATGGTACTTTCACTGCAGAAAAGGAAGGTCAGGGAAGAGAGCTCTCTCTTTGTCATCGAAGGCGATAAGCTTGTGAGGGAATACATCATGACGGGCAACAGGGTAACACTGCTCGCGGGGAAGCCAGAATGGATCAATGGCGAACCGGAAATGGTGATCTCCGGTGCTGATGAGGTTGTCACTGTGACCTATGATGATCTGAGACACATCAGTTCACTCAAGACACCGCATAATGTGCTTGCGGTGGCAGCGATGAAAAAGCAGCCTTACAATGATGAGATACTGAAAGGGGCTCTCACACTCGTACTTGAGTATGTGCAGGACCCGGGGAATCTCGGGACGATAGTCCGGATAGCCGCATGGTTCGGAATAAGGAATATTATATGCTCACCTGACTGCGTCGACTTTTACAATCCTAAAGTGATCCAGGCGTCAATGGGGGCATTTATCCATGTCATGGTTCATTACCAGCCTCTCGAACCCTTGCTCAGCAAGGCGCAGGCTAATGGTTTGAATGTTTTTGGCGCCACAATGAATGGGAGATCAGTCTACGAGAGTCCCCTGGGCAGTGAAGGTTTAATTCTCCTGGGGAATGAATCAAAAGGCATCTCTGACGGGTTGCTCTGCTTTGTTACGGAACAGATAACCATTCCCGGTCCTGAAAAACCTCTGGCAGGGATAGAGTCTCTGAATGTCAGTATGGCCGCTGCAATTATCTGCTCGGAGTTTGTCAGACGCAAACAGGTCTGAAGGTCTGAAGGTCTGAAAAATTGTAGATTTGCGATTTGCGAATTAGCTGATCCTTAGATTCTTAATTATTAATTCTTAATTATCTGATCTACAGGTACTTCTCCGCCACCTTCCCGGCGACTAGCATCCCATCCACTGCGGATGACACAATCCCTCCCGCATAGCCGGCTCCTTCACCTGCCGGATATAACCCTATAATATTCAGAGCGTTAAGTTTTTCAGGGTCACGTGTAATGCGGACCGGCGACGATGTGCGTGACTCCACTGCTGCCACCAGTGCATCGTTAGTGAGAAAACCATTCATTTTCCTTCCGAAATCCCTGAGCCCTGCACGCAACCGCATGGTTATCTCTTCAGGAAGCCATTCATGCAGCGGTGAGGGCGTAAGTCCGGGAAAGTATGATCCTTCAGGCAGGGATGATGACGGTCTTCCTTCGACAAAATCGACCAGTCTTTGTGCCGGGGCACACTGTGTCATACCACCCTCCTGCCAGGCACTTTTTTCAAGGGCGGACTGATAATACAGTCCTGCCAGGGAACTGTCGCCATATCTTCTTACATCCTCTTCCCTGATCTCAGTGACTATTCCGCTGTTAGCCCATTTTGAGTTACGCCGTGAAGGTGACATACCGTTCACCACAACTTCGCCCGGTGCGGTGGCTGAAGGAACCATGAATCCGCCGGGACACATGCAAAAAGTAAAGACACCGCGCCCTGCTACCTGTGTGACAAGATAATAAGCTGCGGCAGGAAGATATTTGCCTCTTGCTTTGCCGTGATACTGGATCCGGTCAATGAGCTCCTGAGGATGTTCTACCCTTACGCCCGCTGCAAAGGGTTTGTATTCAAGACTTATGCTGCTGTCTTCAAGGATTTGATATATGTCTCTTGCCGAATGACCTGTCGCAAGAATAATATCATCAGCCCTGACCGCTTCGCTGCCGTTGACAACTACTCCGCGGAATACCCCGCCTTCAATCCTGATCCCTGTGATACGGCTGCCGAATGAAACAATCCCCCCGACCTCAACGATGCTATTTCGTACTGCAGTAATTATTCCAGGAAGCCTGTCAGTGCCAAGGTGAGGATGGGCATCATACAGTATTGCAGGGTCAGCACCGTGAAGGACAAGCAGCTCAAGCACCCTCCTGTTGTCACCTTTCTTTTTTGACCTGGTATAGAGCTTCCCGTCCGAGAAGGTACCTGCCCCTCCTTCGCCAAAGCAGTAATTTGAGTCAGGTTCAACAATATGTTTCGTGCTTATGGCCGCCACATCCCGTTTTCGTTCACTCACCGCTTTCCCCCGCTCAAGTATCACCGGCCTCAGTCCTGCCTCGATCAGTCTCAGTGCGGCAAAAAGTCCTGCAGGACCACATCCGGCCACAATCACTTCACGTGCCCCGGAAACATTCTTTAACGCTATGGGAGTGATCTCCTCCGGAGGTTCCTCCGGATCGGTGAGCTGCAATATGACACTGACCTTAATATCCGGCTTGCGTGCATCAACGGAGCGCCGGATGATACGTATGCCAAAGTCCTTTCTGCCGGTTTTGCTGATCAGATAGGTTTTCAGTGCGGCCTCATCAAAAGCTGTCTCGGGTGGCAATACCAGACTGAGTTCCTCAGCCATATTTTTATTCAAAGTGGAATGACAGAACCCAGATCTGAGACTTAAGGGTCTCAATTGAGTTGGCAAATTCACGGTGATATAGTTCCGGTTCGTGTACCAGAACATCGCGCAGACCGTTTGACATCTTAGCCTCGATAGTAAGCTTGAAATAAGGAAGGTAAAAATCTATACCTGCACCAACCTCATAGTATAAATCAGCCGGGCGAAGCCTGATATATACGGGCCGTTCGTCATCATAATCCTTCTTGGCTGCGAGGTCGTACCTGAAATTCAGCCCGGCGATAAGGTAGGGTCTTGAGTTATTCAGTCTCATACCCTTGGCCTTCACCAGGAGAGGGAACTCAAGAAATGAAGATTCAATCTGTTGCTGGTCATTGTAGAGAGCCCCGTCCTTGTAGAAATTTATATTCCGCTGGCCAAATGAGACCCCGGGGAGAAACCTTATATCAAAATAGGTGGCAGGGCGATAATCCATTACGATCTGGATATTCAGACCCGGCTTCAGATTGACCACTTCGGCCGTAAGGTTGTTGGTGTCCAGGGGATTCATCTTTGTGTTGAAATCCATCGTGTTGGCGCCCATGCTGAAACCGAAATGCAGCAGCCTCTCATCATAGTTGGAATCATTCTTGGGTTTTGCTTTCTGAGCTGCCACCACGAACGGGATCAACAGGATCAGAAATATGAAGGTTTTTCTATACACGATGCCAAAGGTCTATTAATAAGAACGAAAAAAAAATAAATTATTGTATCCCGAAATATTCATGGCCTGAAAGCATAGTAAATGCTGGCGATACCGCCTGTCATTTTTCTTTGTCCTGACCTGATAAATCCCATCCCGCTCAAAAGATTTAGAAAATTTTCATTATCCGGAAAATTAAGCACTGATTCAGGCAGGTAAGAATATGCCTCCGCGTCTCCCGAGACCTTTTTACCTATCCACGGAAGGATCCTGGTGAAATAAAAACCGTAAAACTGCTTCATCGGGAACCTTGCCGGCCTTGAAAACTCCAGTACCATAATCAATCCTCCGGGCCTCAGCACCCTGAACATCTCGCCCAGCCCGGCTGATGTATCCTCAAAATTACGAACGCCGAAAGCTGACATTACAGCATCAAACGTCCGGTCAGGAAACATAATCTTCTGAGAATCACCTTTTAACATCTCTATTTTCGATTCATGGCCCAGTCGTATGATCTTTGCGCGCCCCAGGGCCAGCATCTTTTCGCTGATGTCAATGCCGGTTATTTTCTGCGGGTCAAGCCTGAGGGCAGCAATTGCCAGATCGCCCGTTCCCGTTGCCACATCAAGTATCCTCTGCGGTCTGATATAACGGCCAATGAGATTAATGGCACGACTTCTCCAGCGCCTGTCAGTACCGAAAGAAAGGAGAAAGTTAAGCCTGTCATAACTGGCTGAGATCGAATTGAACATCGCTTCGACCTTCTCCCTGGGCGCTCCCCCCGCGTGATTTATTTCATACATCATTATGAGATATGGCGCCAAAGATACCCACATTATTGATTAAATTTGCCTCTCTTAAAACATTGAATCAAATGAGAAAGACTGTACTTATAACAGGTGCAACCTCTGGCATTGGAGAGGCCACCGCAATCAAGTTTGCTGAGGCAACAGACCGCCTTATAATAACAGGCCGGAGAAAAGACCGGCTCAATGAACTTACTGAATACCTTGTCGAGGAATATAGTGTTGAAGTAATGCCGCTTTGTTTTGATGTACGCGACATCAAACAGGTTGAAAAGTATCTGGGCCGGCTTCCGGAGGAGTGGCAAAAGATTGACATTCTTGTTAACAATGCGGGACTGGCCGTTGGCCTCGGTCATATAGATGAGGGAGATACGGACGACTGGGACCGGATGATAGATACGAATGTCAAGGGGTTACTGTATGTCACCCGCACCATTGTGCCAGGTATGGTGAGCAGGGGTTCGGGCCACATTATAAATATCTCATCTATAGCCGGTAAGGATGTTTATGAGAACGGAAGCGTCTACTGCGCATCCAAACATGCAGTAGAAGCCCTCTCGAAGGCCATGCGGATAGACCTGTTGAAGCATGGCATCAAAGTGACAAACATAGCACCGGGGATGGTGGAAACGGAATTCTCGCTGGTAAGGTTTAAAGGTGACCGGGAAAGAGCTGCCGCCGTCTATAACGGGATAGAGGCGCTGAAAGGGTCTGATGTGGCTGAAACCATCTTTTACTGCGCAAGCCAGCCGTCAAATGTCTGTATCAATGACCTGGTCATTACACCGACAGCACAGGCAGGAGTAAACCACAGTGTCAGGAAATAAAACCCTGCTTCCTCAGAACATCCAGTAATACGCCTGAGAAATACTCATTATCCTCTTTCCTGTACCGCACATCAGTAAAGACCTGGGCGAGGGTCTTCTTATTATTTTCCGATATAAAACCAAGATTGTCCTTGCGGGCTTCTTTCTCTCTGTAGAGATCATCAATCATCGCCGGAGTGTAATCCCTGTACCTTTCCCGGTGCACGACGCCATCCAGCGGCAGCCTGTCGACCTGCTCCGGGATCTCTGCCGGCCACCCCATAGTAACTGTCGTTACGGGGACTACTCCAGAGGGAAGATCAAGCACCTCTATGATCTTGTCAGCATTGTATGTTGTCGTACCAAGGTAACAAATCCCCAGCCCTTCCTCCTCGGCTGCATTGCATACCGTCTGCGCCACAAGCAGCGCATCGATGGCAGCGGTCATGAAAGACAGAAAATTATCATATCCCGGACTGGCCTCACGCTGCCTGCACCACTTGTTGAACCTGTTGAAATCGGCACAGAAAGTGAGCACCACAGGAGCCTCTGTCACCATCGGCTGGCTGAAATGTGCCGGGGCAAGCCGCTCCTTCATCGCCGCATCGCGCGTAACTATAATACTGTAAACCTGCATGTTGCCTGTCGTTGAGGCCCTGGTGCCAGCTGTAAGTATCCTGTCCAGAAGTATGCTCTCGATATCTCTCCCTTCATACTTCCTTACTGTTCTCCTGGTAGAAAATGTACTGTTCATTTTTTGTCGTTTCATTACACGGCAAAATAATTAAATAACGTTAAAAAAAAAGCTGACAAACTTCCTTTTCTTACCTTAGTCTGATCGTTAATGACCAAAACACTTCAATATGAAAAAAATTCTCACCGTTGCACTTGCTGTTTTAATAGCAGGTTCAGGCAACTTGTGTGCTCAGAAGAAAGAAGCAAAAAAAGATGCGAAGGAATCTGAAAAGCAGATCAAACCGTCTGTCTCTTCTTCACTTTACAGCGGACTCTCGTTCAGATCAGTTGGCCCGGCATGGGCATCCGGCCGGATAGCAGACCTGGCCGTTAATCCCTTCAACCACTCGGAGATATATGCCGGAGTTGCTTCGGGGAATATCTGGAAGAGCACAAATAACGGCACAACCTGGGAACCGATCTTTGACAAGTACGGCGCTTATGCCATTGGTTGCCTGACCATCGACCCTAACAATAACAATGTTATATGGGCAGGCACCGGTGAGAATAACCACCAGCGTGCCCTCGGATGGGGCGATGGCGTATACCGTTCAGATGACTCCGGCGCCAGCTGGAAGAATATGGGGCTTAAAGAATCAAGGCAGATTGGTATGATCGCCGTTGACCCGCGCAACAGCGATGTTGTATATGTGGCCGCCGAAGGATCTGCCTGGGGCCCTGGAGGCGAACGCGGACTATATAAGTCCATCAATGGCGGGAAGTCATGGGAGAAGATGCTCAATATAAGTGAAAACACCGGAGTTAACAACTTAGTGCTTGATCCGCGTAATCCCGATGTGATCTATGCCACTTCGGAACAGCGACGGAGACATATAGGCCAGAAGATAAGCGGAGGACCGGAATCGGCAGTATACAAATCAACCAACGGAGGCATGACTTTTGACAAGATAATGAACGGCCTTCCGGACGGAGACATCGGCGGTATGGGCATTGCCATATCACCGGTAAATAATGATTATCTCTACCTGATAATGGAGGCGCAGGGCGAAAACGGCGGATTCTATAGAACAACAAACAGGGGAGCTTCGTGGGAAAAAATGAGCCCGCATCATGAGAGCGGCCAGTACTACAACAAGATTTACTGTGACCCGAAGGACGTGAATACAGTGTACAGCGTGGAGACAATTTCACAGGTGACAAATGACGGGGGTAAAACATGGAGGCAGATAGGCAACGAAAGCCGGCATGTAGATGACCACGCCTTGTGGGTAGATCCTGATGATACAAAACATTTCTACATCGGAGGAGATGGTGGCATTTACGAGTCTTATGACGGTGGCAAAAACTTCATCTTCATGTCAAACCTGCCTGTCACGCAGTTCTACAGGGTGGCAGTCGACAACTCCTACCCTTTCTATTATATCTACGGAGGAACGCAGGACAACAATTCAATGGGCGGCCCGTCTGCAAGCACAAGCAATGGCGTTATCAATGACGACTGGTTTGTCACACAGGGTGGCGACGGCTTCTGGGTGGCTATCGATCCTGCCGACCCCAACATTGTCTACACCGAATCACAGTACGGCTATGCCTCCCGCTTTGACCGTAAGAGCGGCCAGAGTGTAAGCATCAGGCCCTTCCCCGGCGAAGGTGAGCTTACCTACCGCTGGAACTGGGACACCCCAATAATCATTAGTACGTCCAATAACAAACGTATATACATGGCTGCCAACTTCCTGTTCCTCAGTGAAGATCAGGGGAGCCACTGGACAAAGATTTCACCTGACCTGACTAGAAACGAGAACAGGGATACCTTCAAAATAATGGATAAATACTGGCCTGTCGATGCTGTTGCAAAAAACAAGTCGACATCACTCTGGGGCACGATTGTCTCCCTCACGGAATCAAAAGTAAAGAAGGGCCTGCTTTATACAGGCAGTGATGACGGAGTGATATCCGTTTCAGAAGACGGAGGTGCAAACTGGAATATTATAAAGACCTTCCCCGGTGTGCCCGAATATACATTTGTAAGCGACATACTCGCAGATAAATTCAACGCTAACGTCGTTTATGCCACTTTCAATAACCATCAGCGTGACGATTTTAAACCTTACGTCCTGAAAAGCACCGATAAAGGCAGGAATTGGGTTTCTGTCAGCTCAAACCTGCCAAAGACCGGTCCGGTTCATACAATTGAACAGGATCCTGTCAATCCTGACCTGCTCTTTCTGGGTACAGAATTCAGCTTTTTTGTTTCGTTTGACGGCGCTGCAACCTGGACAGAATTCAAAAACGGTCTTCCTACAATAGCTGTCCGTGACATTGCCATACAGGAACGCGAGAATGACCTCGTTATAGCAACATTCGGCAGAGGATTTTATGTATTGGACGATTTAACGCCGTTGCGCACCTATAAAAAGGAGATACTGGAAAAACCCGGGTATATCTTCCCGGTTAAAGATGCAAAGATGTTTGTTGAGAATGACGAGTTCGACAACCAGGGATCAATGTATTATCTGGCCAAGAACCCGCCCCTTGGCGCCACCATCACCTATTATATTGACACTGTGCCCAAAACAGACAGGGATCTCAGAAAAGATAAAGAGAAAAAGCTGTTCGAAAAAGGTGAATTCATTCCGCAGCCTACTCCCAGGGAACTGAGTCTTGAAGAGAGAGAGTTCAAACCCTATCTTATCTTCACGATAACCGATGAAGACGGCAATATCATCCGTAAACTTTATAAATCGGCTTCAAAAGGAGTCAACAGGATGACATGGGACTTCACCTATGCCGGTTACAGGCCTGTCAGTGTCGAGAAATTCACGCCTGTCACGGAAGGCCCGGATCGCAGGAGATGGGGTGGCGGCGGTATCTCAGTCATGCCAGGAAAATATTTTGTTTCCATGGCCATGTATGCCAAGGGTGAGATAAAAGAGCTTGCCGGTCCTGAACCTTTCGTCTGCAAACCGCTTGATATCGTTACAATGCAGGTCACAGACCCGGCAGGGAGGGAGAAATGGATCAGGGATGCCACAGCTTTTTCAAAGACAGCTTTGGGAGCAATATCATATGTGACAGAGCTCGATGGTAAGATGAACAGCATCATGCAGGCGATCCATCAGACGCCTGAAGCACCTGTTTCTTTGATGCAGGAGGCGGTTGCCCTGAAGGATGAGATTGGAGAGATTATCTATCTCATTGAAGGGATCACAGTCGGGGCCAGTGACGAAGAGACACCACCAGCGCCTGTCTCGCTCTCATCACGACTGTCAGCGATGGCAACATCTCTTTATGGAAATACCGGAGACATATCAGGCATTGCCGACCAGCAGTTTCAGATTCTGAAAAAAGAATTCCCGGTGCTGCTTGAAAGGATCCAGCGAGCTGGCAAGTCTGTTGATGCACTGAATGCAAGGCTTGATGAGATCAAGGCGCCATGGACATCAGGCAGGGTGCCGAAACTGTAATTGACACATTAAGAAAAAAAACCGGCTCCAAAATAGAGCCGGTTTTTTTCTCCCATTCTCCTTATCTCCTTTTCTCCCCTTCGCTCCGTAGTTTTGCCACACTTTGCCTTAAAACCTTTTTGTATATACGTGACAGTATGGCGTCTTGCCATTGCGGAAATAATAATCCTGATGATACTCTTCGGCAGGATAGAACTCAGTTGCCTTGGTGACAGCAGTAGCCACCTTTAATCCTTTGGCCTTCAGGATCTCAATATCCTTCTCGGCAATTTTCTTCTGCTCCTCATTCTTGTAGAAGATCTCCGAACGGTACTGATCGCCTATGTCAGGCCCCTGGCGACCCACCTGCGTCGGGTCATGGATCTCAAGAAAGAGCTTCACCAGCTTCTCATATGACGTCTTCCTGAGGTCATAGGTTACCTTCACCGTCTCTGCGTGACCTGTTGTACCCGTAGACAC
>JADGPV010000133.1 GCA_017882245.1 Bacteroidales bacterium
GCAGCGACAGGCAAGTGATATGGGTGTGAGCGGATACATTACAAAACCCTTTGACCCTGATGAGCTGATCATGAAGATCAGATCGGTGATAAAAGAATAAGATATGCAAACCAGCAGGTACATATCACTTATGCTAATTCTGGTTGTCATGATGATGACAGGAAGCAATCTTTTTTCACAGACGATCACGAATCCGGAAGATGAATATGCAAGGATCAGGACTCTGGCTTTTTCAGGCAATTATTCCGAAGCAGAACCTGCTGCCTGGAATCTTGTAAAACAGTTTCCGGATTACGGTGACGCCCGCGTTCTTCTCGGCAGGATACTTGCCTGGCAAGGTCATTATGATGATGCCACCGCTGTCATTGACACGCTCCTTCAGACCGATCCCGAAAATATTGACGCGAATGAAGCATTGCGTGATATCAGGCGATGGTCGCGCGACAGGTCGCAGCAAAATACGCCCCCGACTGATATAAGGGCCGGTTACTTTTTTGATACCTTTTCAGAACCGTACGAACGCTTCTGGCAGGTATACAGCCTTGGTGCCGGTCACCGTTTCTCATGGGGTCCTGCCGTCGCCACAGTTAACCTGGGACATATATATCAGGGTGCTCCGGATAATGTGAGTGATAATGACCTGCAGTTCTCAGCTGAGGCCTGGCCTGAAATAACGCGAAATAACTACGCTTATGTTGCCTATGCTTATAGTCCGGGTCCATGGTTCCCCAAGCACAGGGCGGCACTTGAAGTCTGGCAAACGCTGCCGGCAGGGTTTGCAATCTCAGCCGGAGTGAACTATTATTATTTTGATAAAAGCATATACATCGGAACAATCTCTCTTGAAAAATACCTTGGTGACTGGTGGTTTTCAGCCAGAAACTATCTTTATTTCAAAGATATAGGCGTAACGGCTTCTTTCTACCTGACTGCCAGAAAGTATTTCGGCACAACTGATTACCTCCAGCTTACGGTTGGAGCCGGTACCGCACCAGATGAGCCATTTAATATTATGACTGATATTGAAAGACAGAGTGCTACAAGCATCAGGCTGACTTACTTCAATCAGATCTCATCTTACTGGTCTTTCAGAGTGGGTGCAGGCTATTCATATGAAAAGTACAATGAGACCGGTTATCGCAACAGGTTCGAAGGCAATATTGGCCTGATACGAGGAATAGGAAAAGTGAGATGAGGAAGCTTTTTACCATATTGCTGTCCGTGACTTTTTCTCTTACTCCTCTCGCGGGTATAACAGAAGACGCTGTAATTGCTGAGGTATCTGATCTTAATGAGAAATCCCTGCCTGAACCATCGGTCGTCTCGACGTTCCCCACCGAGCTCACGGTTGAAGGACTTATTTCTCTGGCAAATGGCAACTACTCATTGCAGATGGGTGCATTTGCACGCAGTAGATATGCTGAAAACCTTCGTGATAAACTGACCGCAATGCTCGGTATTAAGGTTGACATCATAAATGAGAGCGGGCTATATAAGGTATTTATAAACAGTGATCTGATAGGAAACGCTCCCTGTCTCTTTATTCCGGTCTCATTTCCCGAGCCGGCAATCAAAGGGACCGAGCCGCCGGAAAACGTGGTCCAGAAGACTGATACCCTTGCATTGCCTCCGGAAGCAGTTTCAGAAGACAGTATGAAACAAGCTTCTGTCGTTGAATTTCCAGCGCCGGACACGACTATGGTTGCCAACCCGGCAACAGAAGTGGCACCGGTTCAGATGCCAAAAGAAAAAAGAAAGCTCAGCAATCTCTTCCTGCTTAAGGACGAAAAACCATGGCTGAACAGGTTTAACTATTTCGGCAAATCAGTTGCATTAGTTAATGCTCTTATATTCACTATAATAGCATCGTTTGTAACGATGATAATCCTCCTTGTTGTTATATTGCTTAACAGGAGGAGAATGGAGAAGGAAACCGGTCTTCGCCAGTATCTTCTTGAGCAGTATCAGGCTCTGATCATTGACTACCTGTTTGGCAATACGGGATCAGCTGCTTTCAGGCCAATAGCCTCAAACAATTACCGCAGGCAGGTGCTTATTGATCAGATGATTGATGTAAGCGTCAACCTGAAGGGTGATTCTGAAGAAAAGCTCAGCAGACTCTACAGGGAACTGGAACTTAACAAGGATTCGATTCAGCGCGCATACAGTCACAAGTGGCATAAGAAGATCAAGGGTTTCAGGGAGCTTGCCTTCATGGGGATCAAAGATGCCAATGATGAGATGTACAAATCACTCAATTCATGGAACGAGATACTCAGGATGGAGGCTCAGATAGCTCTTGTCCATTTGAGCGACAAGAATCATTTCGACTTTCTTTCACATCTTGAAAGACCTTTCTCCCTGTGGGAACAGATGACACTTCATGACCTTATCATACAGCATGAGATACCTGTTCCGGAATTTAAAAGGTGGCTCACTTCACCTAACCCGACGGTCGTGATGTTCGCTCTCAGGATGATCAGGGAGTTCAACCAGCGTGATGCCGAGCCTGACGTCAGGATTGCACTTCTTCACCGTGACCATAGAGTAAGCCAACTGGCTGTGCAGGTTGCCGGTGATCTTGATATGAGAAGCTCGCTTGATACCATGAAGCGCATGTATAAGTTTCAGGGTTACAACTGCTGTCTGGAGATAGTGAAGTCTATGGGCAAAATGCCGGAGCAGTCCATGATGGGTTTTCTTAAACTTGTGCTTGACAAGGAGGACGATGTGCAGCTTCAGATCGAAGCCGTTAAGGCTATTGAAAATATGGGCGAGGAGGGAGTGAAAGCGCTGGTAAAGATTATGAAATCAGAATATAAAAACTACAACATCATCGTCAGGCATGTGCTTGACCGCAGGATATACTAAATGACATGGGATTTATCTTTGCACATCTGATCTTTTACCTTACTCTTGTACTTTTCAGTACCTACCTGGCGCTTGGCATACATTCTGCCCTTGCACTCAGACGCTACCTGCGCAAGAACAGTTATGTGAACTACAACACACTTGTTCTCTCACCGCTTAGCCCAAGGATCACAATAATTGCGCCCGCCTTCAATGAGAGCAAGACCATCATTGATAACGTGCGGACACTGCTATCACTTTATTACAACAACTTTGAGGTTGTGATAGTGAACGACGGCTCCACTGACAATACCTTTGAGAAGATTAAGGAGGCGTATGACCTTGTCAGGGTAAATTATTATTTTGACTACCGCATCCCGTGTGAAAGGATCAGAGGAGTATACAAATCAAAGGATCAGGCCTACAACCGTCTGACCGTCATTGACAAGAATAACGGAGGCAAGGCTGATTCGCTTAACGCCGGTATCAATATCAGCAGGAGCAACCTTATTGTCACGATAGATGCTGACTCGATCATTGAATCAGATTCTATACTTAAGCTTGTCAAGCCTTTCCTTGAAGAAAAGGAGAACAAGGTTATCGGAACGGGAGGTGTCATACGTATTGTGAACTCATGCGAAATTGAGCGCGGACATATTCGTCAGATAAATCTTCCCAGGAAGTTCCTCCCCCGCCTGCAGGTGCTTGACTATACCCGCGCCTTCCTTCTGGGCAGAATGGCATGGAGCCATCTTGACGGGCTTATGCTTATTTCAGGTGCTATGGGCATGTTTGACCGCGAGACTGTCATCAAAGCCGGCGGATATAACATCAAGACCGTTGGCGAGGACATGGAGCTGGTAATGAGGATGAGGCGTTACATGGCAGAGCACAAGGAAAAATATGAGGTCACATATATCCCGGACCCCCTATGCTGGACCGAAGTACCGTCTGACCTTAAGTCGATGCGCAAGCAAAGGACAAGATGGACAAGAGGACTGATAGAATCATTATGGGCACACCGCAAGATGATGCTGAACAGCCATTACGGGCGTCTGGGAATGCTGGGATATCCTTACTGGCTTATATTTGAGTGGGCAGCTCCATTGATAGCTTTCACGGGGATTGTCTATACAATATACCTGGCTATTACCGGAGCGCTGAATCTTCCTTTCTTCCTGCTGCTTTTCCTGTTTGTATACAGTTTTGCAGTAAGCCTTACAACATGGGCAGTGCTCTTTGAAGAGATAACTTTCCATAAGTACCGCAGAAAGCGTGATGTTTTGATACTTATTGGCACGGCAATGCTTGAACCCTTCTTCTATCCCGTTCATACTTATTTTGCCGTGAGAGGCAACCTTGAGGCCATGCGCGGCAAGAAGGGATGGGGCACAGCAGAAAGAAGCGGTTTCCAGGGTAAGAAAAAGAAGAAAACAGAGTCAGCCGCTTAATCTAATTATTGTAATACGGAATAAGTGAAAGGCCCTCTTCAACAATATGGAGTGAGGCTTTCTCTCTTGTGACCGTAGGCGGAACAACGAGCCATTTTGGCCACCTGTACCGGTTCGTAGTATTCGTGAGAGTACCGTTGCTGGAGACTGATACTGCAATGCCATCAGTTTCGGCCGTAAAGATCTCAAAGTTGTAACCGCCATCATATGAAACAGCCCCGTCATTGACCCTCATCTGTGTGGGATCATTGAAGTAAAGCATGGTCCATGGCAGCCTGATTTTTATCTTCCTTCCTGACCAGGCCACGGCTGCACGGTTTCCGCTGCTGAATGAAGCAGCGTGCTCAACCGGCACTTTTCCGATATCATCGACAGTCAATTCAAAGCCGTCATTAATCCATTGCATTAACTTCCACGGCGCTCCGTCAGTGATGGTGCTCTTGTATTTCTGCACGGCCGGGTCAGACAGGTTAAACCGGACTGTCAGGCCGTTCATGTCATAAGCCTGTGTGACATGGTGCATCGCAGTGTCATCTGCGGGGCTGAATGTAAGCAGGAACTCAGCCCTGTTCGGGACAATTCCGCCGTCAGGCAATGTCGATTCACCCGTGCCGCTGAGATAAGTGTCAAATGCGACCATAAACTCGTCTGTGTCAGCCAGATCAGCTGAAGTATTTATTTCCAGATAAAAGAAGCTTTCATCATTGGTCGCTTTGATTGAACTCACTGGTCCCGAGGGAGTATCAAGATTATAGGCAACATAATCGGGTACTGTCTGCTGGTCGAAGGCCATCAATCCGAAGCACTGCTCGGGTGAGGTCTCATTATGCCATAGTTGTCTTGTCGGTATGGTCTCTGATCCTGATCCGATCCCGTAGGCTTCGAGATAGAGGACTATCCATGTGCGTTTAAACCATTCGTCCATCCATGCAAACATAAACCCGCCCGCGCAACCGGCATCAAGCATATTGTTCATCATCCTGAGGTCTTTTTCACCCTGCTGTATCTCTGAATATCCTCCGTGGTTCATGTTACTGAACGACTGGTGTGCGCTGCCCCAGCTGGAGGGGACACCGAATTCCGCAATTACAAGCGGCATATTGCCATAATGATTTTTGAGTGCTGTAATATATCCAAGGTAGCTGTTCCTGCCGTAGCTGTCGCTGTAGCCCTGGTAAGCAGGTTCCTGA
>JADGPV010000023.1 GCA_017882245.1 Bacteroidales bacterium
AGACCTGAGATGAATCTGCGTCATGCCCGGTGATGAAAATTTTTGCGCTGAGAGGGTTGGATGTTGAGGCATCGGTTACCGTTCCATGGACGCCGTACATGGCTTCTTCAATATAATGCAGAAGGGACCGGTAGTTCCGGTTCCACAACGCCTCGAGGTTTGAACCGGGAGTCAGCCTTGTGTTATCGAGCTCAATCGTTACCTCCCTGCCTCCTAAGCTATAGGTTATAAAATCCTGCCTTCCGCCCGAGATGATGTACCACACTGAACCTCTTGTCACCCCGTCATCAAGAAGCCGCATATAATCTGGTCCGGAATACTGGTGGACGGTATCTGCATAGCGCCTGCTGATATCGTAGAACCATTCATCGTCCGGATGCAGTCTCGTCCATCTGTCCCACGGATAATTGACTACCTCCGCTCCCGAATGGAGGTTGGCGGAGAGGGCAAACCGGTTTTTCTCCATGAATGATATCATATCATGAGTCTCCTTCTGCAGAGGCTGTGGGGAGACATCCGTCGGATCAGGGAAATTGCGGTTCAGGTCATAACCGTTGCTGTTGCTTCTGACAGGATAGATTATTGTGTCATTATTCCTGTACATGCCATCAGGATTTGCCAGGGGATTGATCCATATCTCAAGTCCGGAGGTGAGTGTGGCTGCCAGGCCTCCCTTGCTGCTTTCTGAAGCAAGATACTCAGCCAGTCTCATGAGCATGATAAAACCTGCCAGCTCGTCACCGTGGATGGCGGCGCTGAGCATCACCGCGGGCTCCTGTTCATCGTCAGCCGGGTTGTCAGATATCTTAAATGCAAGGACAGCTTTCCCCATGACGCTGAACCCGATCGTATCAAGAATACATACTTCAGGCCATTGCCCCGCAATCTTATGCATGATCGTATCAAATTGTTTCCAAGTGGGGTATGACTGCCACAGCATGGCTTCACTGGCTGAAGAAGCAGTATAGAAGTCTTTTGTCTCCATGGGCACCAGGACCTTATATTCAATTCCTGAATTGATGAAATCAGACGCCGTCAGAGGTGAGAGTGACAGTACCGCATCCTTCCCATCGCATGACGAGACTGAGAAGCGGGTCGCCAGTTGTGCCATGGCATCGAACCCGGGATAGTCAATGGTTACTTCTGCCTGTCCAAAACTGGCAATTGCTTCCCTGATATCTTCACCTCTTACCGGACCCTGTCCGTATCCCGTATTACCCGATAAAAGAAAAATGGCTGCGAATATGACAAGCAGGTGTCTCAATATTTCCGTCAGACGTTAAATCTTATATTCAGGATATCTCCGTCGCCTACCACGTAAGTTTTTCCTTCGACAAAAAGTTTGCCGGCTTCCTTGCATGCATGCTCTGATCCGAGGCTGATAAAATCGTCATATTTCATCACTTCAGCCCTGATGAACCCTCTCTCAAGGTCGGAATGGATCACTCCTGCTGCCTGCGGAGCAGTCATGCCGGCGGTAATGGTCCATGCTCTTATCTCCTTTGGTCCCACAGTAAAGAATGTAAGGAGGTTGAGCATAGCGTAGGCAGCCCTTACCAGCTTGTTAACTCCAGGTTCATGAAGTCCTGCAGCCTGAAGAAAATCCATTCTGTCAGCAAGGTCAGAGAGCGTGGCTATCTCCGCCTCCAGTGCGCCGGCTATTACCAGCGGCACCGCGCCTCTGTTTTTAAGAAAGCCAGATACGGCCTCAACATAGCTGTTACCAGTGACAGCCGATTTCTCATCAACGTTGCAAACATAAAGAACGGGCTTCATTGTAATAAGGAAGATGTCATCAACATACTTCTTTTCTTCAGGCTTAACCCGGAGGCTGACGGCATTCTGAAAACTCTCAAGGTGTTCCTTATAACGGTTAAGTATTTCTACTCCGTGTCTTGCCTCTTTGTCGCCTGTTTTGGCAGCGCGCTCGAGCCGTTGTATTTTTTTGTCAACAGATTCAATATCCTTCAGCTGGAGCTCAAACTCGACGTTCTCAATATCTCTGACGGGGTCAACAGAGCCGTCAATATGTGGAAGCTTATCGTCGTCAAAACACCGCAGGACATGTATTATCGCATCAGTATTCCTGATCTCACTGAGGAGCCTGCCGCCGGAGCTGTCGCCCTGTCCCTTTACCAGGCCGGGGATATCAACAATTTCAACGGTCGTATGCACTATGCGGTCAGTAGTCTGATGCTTCTCAAGCTCGTAGAGACGCTGATCCGGCACCTGTATCACGCCAAGGTTGGCTTTAACGCCGGTACCGTATGTATTTGTTTCACCACGGGTATTGGAGATGCAGTTAAAGATAGTAGTCTTACCAACGCTGGTTATTCCTATAATTCCGCATTTCAATGACATACGTTTCCTCTCAATAGATGCGTAATGTCAGGAAGCTTTTCCTGACTTAATAAATACCGGGAGTTCAGACAGTGATACTGTAGTCTGTGCTCCCGTTCTCATTTCTTTAACTGTGGCCGTCAAGTCTGCTATCTCATCACTCCCGGCGATAATCACCCAGGGAATCTTCCGGGCATTGGCATAGGCAAACTGTTTCTTAAGTTTAACAGCGTCGGGATATAGTTCCGCAGGAATTCCCGCATCACGCAGTGACCGGATCAGTTTCAGCAGTTCGGGCAGCTCTTCCCGGCCGAAGTTGACAACCAGAGCTTGAGTTGCTGCCCCTGTCTCCGCGGGAAATAAATCAAGCATCAGCATCACATCATATATCCTGTCAGCTCCGAAAGAGACCCCCACTCCGGAGACGCCGGGCAAACCGAAGATACCTGTCAGGTCGTCGTATCTCCCGCCGCCACAGACACTTCCAATCAGAGCATCCTCGGCGCGTACCTCAATGATTGCTCCGGTGTAATAATTCAACCCGCGGGCCAGGGAGAGATCCAGATCAACAGCTGACATCACTGGCTCAGCAGCCAGGTATTCAAATAGTTCTTCCATCTCTGCAATGCCCTTCAGCCCTTCTTCCGATGAGGCAAGCACGGTCCTCAGCTCCCGGAGCTTTGATGATGTCGATCCACTAAGGGTTATCACCGGTTCCAGCTTTGCAACAGTCTCAGCGGAAATACCGCGCTGAAGAAGCTCCTGTCTGACGCCTTCCTTTCCTATCCTGTCAAGCTTGTCAACAGCCACGGTAATATCAGTTATCCTCTCTTTTTCTCCTGCAATTTCTGCAATGCCTGCAAGTATCTTGCGGTTATTGATCCTGATCGTTACCCTGATCTTCAGCTCGATGAATATACGGTCAATTATCTGTATAAGCTCAAGTTCGTTCAGAAGCGAATTGCTTCCTATAACATCCACATCGCACTGGAAAAACTCCCTGTATCTTCCTTTCTGCGGCTTATCGGCCCTCCAGACGGGCTGTATCTGATATCTTCTGAAAGGAAAGGTGATCTCATCACGACGCTGAACGACAAAACGTGCAAAGGGAACGGTCAGATCGTACCTCAGTCCTTTCTCGCAGATCAGCTGTGAAATCGCCGTGCTGCCGGCGGAAGAGAGGTCTGAAGGATTGATGTCCGCCAGAAAGTCTCCCGAGTTGAGTATCCTGTAGATAAGCCTGTCCCCTTCCTCTCCGTACTTTCCAAGCAGGGTTGAGAGGTTCTCCATGGCAGGTGTTTCAAGAGGCATGTAACCGAAAAGGGAAAAGTTCTTCCGGATGATATCGAAGATAAAATTACGGCGGAGCATCTCTGCAGGAGAGAAGTCGCGTGTGCCCCTCGGTATGGAAGGTTTTTGAGACATGGTGATTTAATTTCCTGACAAAAATAGAAAAAAAACGGGGCTGTCTCAAAACCGCCACCTTTTAGATCTTATTGTATGAACGGTATCGAGACAGGGTACTTGAAAGTTTCGCCCTTTCCTGCCCTGATACCTGCTATAATAATACAGACTACTTTGAGTATGATCAGAAATACAATAATGGGTATCCCGATTAAAATGAAGCAGAGAGGTATAGCGAGAACCGTATAAAGGAGCACTGATATCTGGAAATTGAGTGATGATTTTCCGTTTATGTCAATCCATGCCGATTCGTCCTTTCTTGAGATCCAGCAAATGATCGGGCCGATTATGCTGCCAAACGGGAAGAAGTAACCGGCCAATGCGGAAAGGTGGCAGAACATTGCCCAGTCACGTTCCGACTGTGTGTATGTTTTTATCTCTTCCATAGCTTTTTTCTAAAAGACGGTCTGCCGGTAAAAATGCTGCATCCGGTATTTATTTACCTGCAGGAAGAAAAACAGGATGCTTTTCGTTGTACTTGCGAAGGTAGACGAACATCATCTGCTTCTGATTCTTGTTGCGCATTGAGACAAATTCTTCGTAGAGCTCAGGGTCTTTAGACAATAATGCCTCCAGATTTTCAAGATTGTATTCATATTCCTTACCGGTCTCAAAATCAATCATGAACATCTCCAGATTGGTTCTTGATGAGTATGAGCCGGGAGATCCGTATCCTCCGTAACCGTAAGGATCGTAATAGTTGGAATAAGGTGAATAGTACGAATATGGTGAATAATAAGACCCGTAAGGCGAATAGTAAGGGTTGTAACCGTAGGGGCTATACGATGACGATCTGGTCGTGACATCAGCCACAAAATGGATTATTGATCCGAAGAAGGTGATCCTGTTGAAATTGTCCTGTATTTTGATATAAAGAACACCATTCCGGGCAAAACCCCAGATTGATGACTTATCCAATTCCTGTCTGACACCCATGTTGTCATAGAAATATATCTTATCCGAGGAAAGCACCTGGTCAAAGAAATCCTTGTCGTTATAATCAACTGAAGTAAAAAGTTTTGCCTTCGGGATCGGGCTATTGGCCTTTACCATGTCAAAATTCAGGTAGATACCGTCTTTGAACTTGAAGTCAGGAGAATACTGAACAAGAGTATCACCTCCCTGGGCACTGATCATGCCCATTGAAAGAAAAACTGCGATCAGCGTCAAAATGGCTTTTTTCATCACACTCTTTTCAAAATCAACCTCAAAAATTATACCGTTAAGCAAATTTAATCTTTTATAATCACGGAAAACATCATAGACTCTATCTTTATTGAAATTCATGTATATTTGAATATCATATTTCTACTGCGCTTAAAACATGTCAAAAAGAACAAAACCTGTTGCCATTCCGCAAACAGACCTTATGACCAGGAGGACAAGAGATGGCATTCTTCTTCCTGTGGCAGTAGCACTGTTTATGGTCATAATTGCCATCACAACTGCACTGGCAGGTCTGACATATATCCCCCTGGCAGCCACGGTTTTATCTGTTTTACCTCTGGTCATTGCGATTATTGCCATAAGGAACCTTATCACCGACAGCAGGGCGATCATGAAGGAGCTTTCATCCATCGCTGAAAAGAATGAGGATGTCATCAACTCTTTCTCGCACAAGATAAGGGAACCTCTGAACAATCTTGTGCTGCTTGGAGGCATGCTTGGCGAGAGTGGCGCCTCACCCAAGCAGCAGGAGCTGATCGATACCGTTCTGGCCTCGACAGGTACAATGGTAGAGGTGGTCAATGAGCTTACTATGGAGACTGCCGGTAATATGACTACTGAACCCAGAGGCGATATACGCTTCAGGATCGGGCCCACCATCCAGGACACCATCGAGCTGATGAAGCTGAACAGAAAGCATGTGCAGAGCCTTATAGTCTACGATAACAAGGGCGAAGGAGAAACAGAGTATAAGGGTGATCCCATCACAATCAAACAGATACTTATTGATCTTCTGAGCGCTGCAATAGCCGGAACTACGGGTAAGATCACCATTAAGATTCAGGTCAGGGAGGCAGGTTTGCATAACGGGTTACAGAAAGTGGAGTTTACGTTGTCATCAAACAACCCCGTTGTGTTCATCGGTGAAGGACGCCAGCCTTATCCGCTCGCCGGAAGACTGATACGGAGCAGCGGCGGCACCTGGCAGGAAACTTCGGCAGGTTCAGGATCATATTTCGTATTCTTCATCAACCTGCGCAAGAGTGAAAAAATTGAACATCCGGCAGCTGCCAGCACTCTTATAAAAGGATTACCCAAAGAAAAACGTAAAAAGGAACTGAAGGAGCTCACCATACTCCTCGTTGAAGATAATCCGATCAATCAGCGAATCACGCAGCTCATGCTCGAGCCTATGATAAAACGTATTGAACTTGCACGTAATGGCAAGGAGGCTCTTGATATGTTCGGCACGTCAAGGTACGACCTGATACTGATGGATGTACAGATGCCTGTGATGAGCGGTCTGATAGCTGCCGAAAAGATCAGGGGCCTCGAAATGAGCACACAGCTTCATGTTCCAATAATAGCCATCACTGCAAATGCCATGCTTGGCGATATGGAACAGTGTTTGGCAGTGGGTATGGATGATTATATAAGCAAGCCGATAGATCCCGAACTGCTGATTGAGAAAATCAATGCTCTTATCTGATCTCAGAAAGGTCTGATCCCCATTATCATCATGTCATCAATCTGTTCGAAGTCACGCATCCACGTGGTGATGGTCTCTTCGAGTATCCTCTGCTGGTCGCTAAGAGGATATTTACTGATGGTAAGAAGGATATGTCTTAGCCTCCGGTACATGAATTTCTTGTTGTCGGGACCTCCGAACTGATCTGCATAACCGTCTGAGAAGAGATAAAGGATGTCGCCCTTCTGCAGGCTGAAGCTGCTGCGGTTAAATGTTACCCCGGGATACGACTGAACAACATTCTGCTTATCGCCTTTTATCTCAATCAGCTTGTCATTTCGCACAATATAAACGGGAAGGAACGCTCCGGAAAACTCCATCTGCCTCGTTTTACGGTCAATAACACATATACTCATCTCGACACCGTCCTTGATCATGGCTTTGCCGTCCTCTTCCTTGTAAAAGGTTGATTCCAGCTCCCTATTGAGAGTCAGGAGGATCTGATCGCTGGCATCAACCTTCATCTCATTGATGATCTTATGAAGCAGTTCCAGACCGATCATTGACATAAGGGCAGCAGGTACTCCATGACCTGTGCAGTCAGCAGCAGCTATGAAGTATCTTCCGTCTCTCTCACTTACCCAGTAGAAATCGCCGCTGACGATATGTTTCGGACGGTAATATATAAAGTGATCCGGAAAGACCTTTCTTATATGGTGTTCGGCAGGTAATAATGCCGACTGAATTCTCCTTGCATACGTCAGGCTGTCTGTCAGGTCTTTATTCTTCATCTGCAGCTCTTCTCTCTGTACGTCAATCTCATCATAGGCAGCCTTCATCTCCCTGAGGTGCTTTCTGGTCCTCAGGAGCACCCAGAACTGCAAAATTGCAAGGTAAACCAGCGCCACAACAAAGAAGACAGCGATAGCATAATTTATAACAGGATTATCCCAAATGCCCCGGGCCATTGCATGAACTGCCGCCGATGTTGTGAAAGTATTCACTTTTTGGCAGTGCTACCGGTTTCAACTGAGGCAAGCCCCGGCCTGAGTAATGGCAACACTCTCAGAGACGGAGAATTATAGAATTCGCCAATATTGTACTCTTTCCAGCGCCTGTCGACAAGGTAAATTGTTGGTCTGGCAGAGCATACAACATTAGGCCACTCCCTTGGGAACGGTGGCAACGAACCTGGTTTTGATGTGGCATCGAAGAATAATGCACCCCCTTCGATACGGTACATATCGCGCGACGGATCACTGTTGCTGGTGACAAGCCATGCGATCATCGAAAGGTCTCCGGGATCTGCCCCGTCATCAACGGCTATTGTCACTGTTCCCGGGGCCGTCAGTGGTGCCGGAAGCTTAGCGACGAGGCTCTTCATGTCAAGGCCCAGGGAAGGCTTTTTTATTGTCAGCACAACCACCGGCAGAGACCATTCCGCCATTGTTCTTACACCTGTAATCACCTCTTCGGTTATTTCTGAATCAGTAAAACGAAGAAGCGGTACCGACATGTTCTGCACAGTACGTTCTTCAGGGAGCTTGACGGTGGCATCTATGCCTAGCTTACCACCCATGCTGAACCTGTCGGAGGAGTGATCAAGGACATCAAGAGGACCGTGAGTAGACAGCAGGTCAGTATTGACCCTGACGTTTCCGAAGACCGCTTCTGCCACCTTGCGGTAATCATTTGCAGGCGTAGGGCTGCTGACAACGA
>JADGPV010000002.1 GCA_017882245.1 Bacteroidales bacterium
GGTAAGGAGAACGTCATTGCAGTACAGGTAAAGAACGAAGGCCTGAACAGCCGCTGGTATTCAGGATCAGGAATATACCGGCATGTCTGGTTGCAAATACTTGACCCTGTGCATATTGAACCATGGGGCATTTTTATCACTGCTCCTGAAATCAAGTCTGCATTTGCCAGAGTAAATGTGAAGACAGCAATAAATAATATCACCGGGAGCACGGTTGACGTAAAACTGATAACCAGGATACTCAATTCAACAGGGGCAGCGGTATCAACTAAAGAAATAAGACAAAAGATTTATTCTAATACAGCTGCAGAATTAACCCAGGACATCTCTATCACTTCTCCTGAGCTGTGGTCGCCGGAGTCTCCTGCTCTTTATACTGCTGTTTCTGAATTGTTTTATGATGGCGTTCTTGCTGATCATGCTGAGAACTGTTTCGGGATCCGCAGTATTTCTTTCGATGCAGCCAATGGCTTTCAGCTAAACGGCAAAAATGTTGAGATGAAGGGCGGATGCATGCATCACGACAACGGTATACTGGGCTCAGCAGCCATTGACCGGGCTGAAGAACGTAAAGCGGAACTCCTGAAAGCTTACGGTTTCAATGCAGTGCGCTGCAGCCACAATCCTCCTTCTGAGAAATTTCTGGAGTCCTGTGACCGGCTGGGCATATTGGTAATAGATGAAGCCTTTGATATGTGGCAGGAGGCAAAGAACCCGGACGATTATCACCTGTATTTTGATGAATGGTGGGAAAGAGATCTTTCGTCGATGATATTGCGTGACCGTAATCATCCGTCCATAATAATGTGGAGCCTCGGGAATGAGATAAAGGAAAGAGCTGATTCTTCAGGCATTGAAATCATGAAAAAGTTCAGAGAGCTGATTCGCAGATATGATGACACAAGGCCACTGACCCTGGCCGTGAATGAATTCTGGGATCATCCCGGACGCCAGTGGGATCAGACAGCTCCTGCTTTTAAGCAGGTTGACGTGGCCGGGTACAATTACCAGTGGTGGCAGTATGAGCCTGATCATGAAAAATTTCCGGATCGCATAATGATGGGAACTGAATCTGTGCCAATCCATGCTTTTCAAAACTGGCAGCTGGTTGAGGAACACCCCTATGTTATTGGTGATTTTGTCTGGACGGCAATGGATTATCTTGGCGAAGCAGGTATAGGACATACAACATGTAAGGAGGAAGAAGGTAACCAGCTGATGCCCTGGCCCTGGTTTAATGCAAACTGTGGTGATATTGACCTTGCGGGTAATAAAAAGCCTCAGTCATATTACCGTGATGTCGTCTGGAGGCTGAGCGGCATTGAGATGGCTGTTCATGTACCTCTTCCTGAAGGCTGCAAGGAAGTAGTAAGTTACTGGGGTTGGCCCGATGAACAGCAGAACTGGACATGGCCGGGACATGAAGGGGAGGTTTTTAAAGTAAATGTTTATTCCCGGCACGAAAGAGTCAGGCTGGAGTTAAACGGCAGGATTATTGGAGAAAAGCAAATTTCAGATCCCAGCCTGCTCACAGCAACATTTGATGTACCGTACGAACCCGGTGAGCTAAAGGCATATGTCATTGAAAATGAACAACCGGCAGAATCAGTTTCGTTGATTACAGCAGGCGAGCCAAAGTCGATCAGGTTGAAAGCGGACAGACGGATAATAAGAGCCGACAGAAATGACCTGTCTTACGTATATGTTGAGGTAGTTGATAAAAGAGGGACTGTCATACCCGAGGCTATCATTCCCGTTAGGTTTGCAGTAAGCGGAGCCGGAGAAATTGCAGCAGCCGGGAATGCCAATCCTTCTGATACCGCAAGCTTCCGGCAGCCGCTTTGCAAGACTTTCAGGGGCCGATGCATGGTGATCCTCCGGCCATACGGACCGGCGGGCAAGATAATTTTACGTGCAAAAGCAGAGGGACTCAGACCGGCAAAAATAGTTATAACTACAAAGGTCGAAATTCAATAATTATGATGCCCGTAAGAGTTAAGGTGATAGCCGTTTGTTGTATCCTGTTTTTAACGGGTCAGTGTTTGTTTGCCCGGACAGACAACAATAATTCTCTGCAAAAGGCCAAGTCCCTCAGGATACTTGTCATTGGAGATTCCAATACTGAAATAGGAAATATCACAATGCCGCTGAAGGTCCTTATTGACAGCACATACGGAGACTACGGAACGGGATATTGCACATTGAACACCAACAGCATGGGCCGCATACCCGACAGCCTTTCAGTGCAATGCGACACAATCTGGATCCGGTTTGATATGAGAAATGACTGGGTACCTGAAACCGGACCTTATTATTCACCTGATGGCCTGAGTATTTCATCAGCCGTACCCGGGGCCAATGTCACTGTCCGGTTTGATGGTGAAGGCATAGATCTCTATTACCTGCAGGACACAGTGGGAGGGAGCTTCTCAGTTTCAATAGATGGTAAAGAAATGGCAACCATTACTCATAATCCATCAGTACCTGCTGCCGCGAAAGCCACCTTTAACCGGCTTGTCCGGGGCAAACATGTAATGGTGGTCAGGGTGGTGACGGGTAAAACAACATTATTTGGTGTCGACGCCAGGAAGAAAAACGCAAAAGACAATCGGCGATTTATTTTGCATAAATGGGGCAACGGCTGGGCTTCAACAGAAGAATACGCCAACATAGACGAGAACGTTTTCATCACATCATTACAGGAATTAAATCCCGATAAGATTGTTATCCTTCTTGGTACAAATGATCATAATCTTGATCACAGGGATGCAGAAAGCGTTAAAGCAAACCTGATAACAATCCTTTCCCGTATTAAAAAGGCACTGCCTGACGCCGGAGTGCTTTTGGTATCAACTTTCACAACCGATGGCATTGAAGCCAAAGCGTTACTTCCGGAATATGTGAACAATTCATTTCCCGAGGCTGCAGCCGAAACCGGATACTCATACTGGGACATGAACACATTGTTCGGACCCTACAGCCCGGAGAAAATTCAGGACGGGGTTCATGTAAATGAAAAATACGGGGGAATAATAGCCAGGAAACTTCTAAACCAGCTAAAGTATTAAAGCATGTACCGGAGATTTTTAAACATAATAATTCTGGGCTTCATTTTTATCTGTCCGGCATGTAACCCGGTTCCCGAAAAGAATACAATTGACCTTGCAGGTGAATGGTCTTTTCAGGTCGATTCCATGGACATCGGGATGATTGAAAAGTGGTTTGCGAAAGACCTGAATGACAGCGTCAACTTACCAGGATCGATGCTAACCAATGGCAAGGGTGATGATGTTAAAGTCAGTACTCAGTGGACCGGCGGAATATGGGACAGCACATGGTATAAGAGCCCGGAGCTTGCTAAGTACAGGGATCCCGGAAACATAAAGGTCTCTTTCTGGCTGCAGCCGCTTAAATATTATGTCGGAGCAGCATGGTACAAAAGGAAGGTCACAATACCAGATGGGTGGGACAACCGTTATACTGAACTTTTACTGGAGCGGTGCCACTGGGAAAGTATTGTCTGGGTTGATACAACATTAGCTGGCATGCAGAATGCCCTCGGCGCTCCGCATTTCTATGACCTGAGCAAATGGATGACACCCGGCGAGCATACACTGACCATAAGAATTGACAACCGGATTAAGGAAATCGATCCCGGAAGAGATGCCCACAGTGTCAGCGATAACACTCAGACCAACTGGAACGGCATAATTGGCAAAATGAATTTAACAAACCGCCCGGCGGTTTATGTCGAAGATATTCAGTTATACCCGGATGTCGATAATAAAATGGTCAGGGTTTATCTGCAAATAAAAAACCTGACCAATAGTGAGGCTGATTGCCGGATAAAAATTTCCGCTTCTTCTTCAGGTTCTGAAGTAAAGAATAAAGTTGCTCCGCTAAGTGAAACCCTGCATGTTAACCCGGATATTACCACGGTTGATCTGGAATACAAGATGGGTGAAGGAGTTTTACTATGGGACGAATTTGAGCCAAATGTCTACACACTGAAAACAGAGCTGAAAAGCGAAGGCGGTACAGATATCCGTTTCATTGATTTTGGAATGAAAAAGTTCGAAGCCAGAGGTACCCGTTTCTTTGTGAATGACCACCCCATATTTCTTCGCGGTACTCTGGAATGTTGCATATTTCCGAAAACAGGCTATCCCTCAGTTAAGGTGAATGACTGGGTCCGTATCTTCGGTAAATGCAA
>JADGPV010000134.1 GCA_017882245.1 Bacteroidales bacterium
GAACGTTTTGGCCAGGGCGAGGTCAGATTTGTCGATGGAGAATTTCCAAATACTACAGCGGTGATAGAATTTGACACTGCCGGCACGAAGAAGCTGCTTATGCGCTTTGCAAGGTTGACTAAGGTCTAAGACTCAGGGCTCAGGTTTAATACTTACTTTTTCTTCTGCCCCCACTTCAGAAAATTCATCTGTATAAATGTAGCACCTGCTGTTGAGATAGAGTGGGTGGCATCCATATCTACCTTGGTGACTTCCATCTTTGATGTCAGCTGTCCCTTTTCATATGTTTCAGAGGCCAATGTAAGACCTTTGAGCTGACCTTTGCCGAAGCCTTTCGGCATACCCTGCTGACCACCCAGCAGCTTCCTGTTGGTTTTGAAGTCTATATCCTCTGTCGTCCAGACATTTGATGTTTCATTCGATCCTTCCTCTGTCACCTCATACTCATCGCAACGGTAACCCACGATGGTGCGTGTATTGCCAGTCTTACGTATCTTCACATTATCCGTCAGATCAACGGTTGCGTCAGAAGCTTCTGTCTGCAAAGAGTCAGGTATTGGCATTATCATACCTGATTTGCCACCATCAACAATATTATAGGTCATCATAACCTTGTTTTTCATGTCAACTATGGCTACTGTAAACAAAGTTGCACCGTCCTTAGTCGCTACCGTGGTAGTTTCCATTCCCAGACTGTTTGTACTGGCATCAAGCCAGATATCAGTCTCAGCGACGGCCTCCTGTTTGTCTTTCTCATACATTTCATTTGTCATCTTTAAAAGGCCTTTGAAATCATAATTTTCCTCGTATTTGGCGGTCACTTTGCCCACTCCGAGTTTGGGAAGGTTTATCTGCCGGCCGACTTCCTTACTTTCTGCATTTTCTTCTGTTGAGTCAACTGCTTCCTCGGGGACTTCCTTCTCCGTAGCTTTGTTGATAGTCTCCTCCAGCTTCTTCTTCAGCTTACTTCCTAACTGGGCCTGTGCATTATACGGGACCAGGAAAGCTGCTGCCAGAATTAAAATCAATGCTTTTGTTTTCATTTCCATTAATTTTTAATTAACAAATAAAGTTATAAAAAATTAAGGTTCGACAAATCCGTATCATACATGAAAAGAATCATGGAATGATTTATTTACTTTTGTTACAGAATGAACAAACTGAAGTGTCTGGCACCAGGCCTGACGATAGGTATTTTATCGGGAAAACGTCTTCAGATATCACTACTTTTCTTGACAATATCCCTCCTTATTACCGCTCAGGAAGGTTTCCGTTTCAGCGGGCAGCTATCATCGTGGATAAACCTTAATCTAAGCGCTGATCTGCCCCTGTGGGCGGGTGCAAGATACATTCCGCAGGTAAACTACGGACTGACAACCCGTTCAGGACAACTGTTTGATGCTGAATTTTCGGGAAATATAGCCGGCACTGCCGGGATGAGGCCCTTTGATACACTGTATACTGAAGGGATACTAAAACCATACCGTGCCTGGTTAAGATATTCTGATGACCAGTTTGAGATAAGACTTGGCCTGCAGCAACTCAACTTCGGTTCCGCAGCCATGCTCAGGCCCCTGAGGTGGTTTGATCAGCTGGATCCGCGTGATCCTCTTCAGTTGACTAATGGCCAATGGGGATTGCTGGGACGATATTATTTCCTTAATAATGCCAATTTATGGCTGTGGGGATTGTATGGCAATAAGAACAGAAGCGGTCTGGAGATGATTAATGTCAACAGCAGCATACCTGAGTTCGGCGGAAGATTACAGCTACCCGTGCCTGCTGGCGAAGTGGCATTTACATATCATCACAGAGTTGCTGACAGTCGTGAAACAGGAGGCTCAGTCCCTCAATATGAGAAAATACCCGAAGACAAATACGGGTTCGATGCAAAATGGGACCTCAAAGCGGGCTTCTGGATTGAAGGATCATTCACACATAAGCATGTCGATATTGGACCATTATCAAACTTGCTTGCAGCAAGTGCAGGTATCGATTATACTTTTTCTGCAGGAAATGGAATTTATACTGCCTTCGAACATCTTATGTTCACCTATGACAAGAATCCTTTTGCGTTTTCAGATCCCAACAATTTTTCCCTGATTACCATTTCATACCCGCTGGGGATTACGGACAAATTAAGCACTATCTTTTATTACGGATGGGAGAGTAGAAATATTTACAGTTTTCTTACTTGGCAGAAAGAATTTGACAAAATCTCCCTGTATCTTATGGCTTATTGGAATCCCGATCTGTATGAGCTTCCGGCACAAAATGATACAAGAGCTATATATGCAGGTAAAGGCTTTCAGTTAATGTTTGTATTTAATCATTAATATCTCAGGATGGAAAATTCAACTATCATCAGAATTGAAAAACTGGTCAAGAAGTTCCCCATGGGAAAGGGTGAATTCACGGCACTGAACGGAATTGACCTGACAGTTGGCAGAGGAGAATTTGCAGGATTGATAGGACCAAGCGGATCAGGCAAGACCACTCTTCTTAATGTTGTCGGATCACTTGATGTTCCATCGTCAGGCAGTGTCACTGTGCTGGATCATTCAATAGGCGAACTGTCAGCTAAGGAAGCGGCACTGCTCCGCAAGCAAAACCTGGGGTTCATTTTTCAGAGTTATAATCTCTTCGCGGTTCATACGGTATACGAGAATATTGAGTTTCCCCTTTTGCTGCTGAAATATGGCCCTGCTGAAAGAAAAAAGATGGTTCTGGAAGCCATCGAATGGCTCGGGCTGACAGACAAGATCAGGTCGAAACCTCCTCAGCTTTCGGGAGGTGAGTGCCAGAGAGTGGCAATTGCAAGAGCGATGGTGAAGAAACCTTCCCTGGTTCTGGCCGATGAGCCGACTGCCAACCTTGATGCTGCAAACTCGCATAATATTCTCAAAACCATGGAAGTGCTGAACAGAGAGCTTAAAACCACATTCCTGTTCGCTACTCATGACGAAAAAGTAATAAGTTACCTGCGCCGGAAAATATTCCTGGCTGACGGGAAAGTGATTAATGATGAGCGGGTAACAAGTTAATAAGGGCAATCATGAAACTGGCATTTAAACTGGCATACCGGAACCTGATGGGTGCCGGCCTGCGAACCTGGCTGAACGTTATTGTGCTCTCATTTTCCTTTCTTATCATCATCTGGATGAAAGGAATAATGACAGGCTGGGATCACCAGGCAAAAATTGATATGACCAACTGGGAAATTGGCGGAGGACAGTACTGGCAGAAGGATTATGATCCTTATGATCCGTTCACTTTCAGTGATAGCCATGCACCTGTCCCCGCGGAACTCAGGGGTGAAATTGATAAAGGTGATGCAGAAGCGGTCCTCATTGCCCAGGGCTCCATCTACCCTCAGGGAAGGATGCAGTCAGTAATCATTAAAGGTATAAACCCCGGACAGAATATTTTCCTTTTGCCGACACAAAAGCTTGACACGGTTATAAGCGATGCCATTCCTTCGGTTATCGGATCGCTCATGGCAGGAAATCTGAAGCTGGCGATCGGTGACAGGGTCATGATACAGTGGAGGGACAGGGGCGGAACATTTGATGCTGCGGAGATTTACATAACAGATATCTTTTATGCCAACGTTCCTGCTGTCGACCAGGGTCAGATCTACATACCCCTTGAGAAGCTCCGCTCCATGATGTCATTGGAGGATGAGGCCACAATACTGACGTACAGGAACGCTGAAGAAGGCAGGCCGGGATATAACGGATGGATGAACAAAAGCAAGGCGGAGCTGACAAAATCAGTCGATGAGCTTATCAAAGTTAAATCAGCCGGCATTTCGGTGTTCTATATCATTCTTATTTTACTGGCCATGCTTGCCATTTTCGATACACAAGTCCTTTCAATATTCAGGAGACAGAAGGAAATAGGTACCTATATAGCTCTCGGATACACCAGGAAGGAAGTGGTTGGGCTCTTTACGGTTGAAGGGACCATGTATTCCGTTCTCGCGGCCCTCCTTTCTGCCGTTTACGGCATGCCCTTTCTTGCCTGGCAAGCCAAGGTGGGATGGACAATGCCGATGGATGCCAGCCAGTTTGGGATGGCTATGGCACAAACCCTGTATCCGGTTTATAGTGCAGGCCTCGTAATTTCAACTGTGCTGATCATAATGACGGTCACCGCAATCGTAAGTTATTATCCATCAAGACGAATCGCTAAAATGAACCCAACCGAAGCTTTAAGGGGGAAAGCACAATGATAAAGTTTTTGCTCAAAGGATTATTAAGGGATAAGAGCCGCAGCCGGATGCCTGTTCTTGTTGTAACGATAGGTGTTGCACTTACTGTACTGATGCATGCATATATCACAGGTTTCATGGGTGACCTGATTGAACTTAATGCCAGGTTTTCTTACGGACACCTTAAAGTTACAACCAGGGGTTATGCAGACAATATCCAGCAGATGCCCAATGACCTTGCTCTTCTCAACGTAAATTCTCTTACCGCAGATCTGAAAAAACAGTTTACCGGTCTGGAATGGTCCCCGCGAATACAGTTTGGCGGCCTTGTGGATGTACCTGACACAAACGGTGAGACAAGATCCCAGGGGCCGGCAGCAGGTATCGGCCTTGATCTGCTTACTCCCGGCTCGAAAGAGATAAAGAGGCTTAAACTGGAGAAATCACTTGTGAGAGGACATCTGCCCGGGAAACAAGGAGAGGTACTACTGAGTGAGGCCTTTTCAAGAAAACTCAGTGTGGATCCGGGAGGTAAAATAACATTCATCGGTTCAACGGCAGCAGGTAGCATGACCATATATAACTTCACACTCGCCGGTACGGTATCGATGGGGCATGAAGCGCTTGACCGCGGAACAATCATTGCTGACATTGAAGATGTAAGACTTGCCCTTGATATGGATGATGCTGCAAGTGAAATCCTGGGATTTTTCAATGGGGGCTTTTATATTGATGACACTGCTGTCAGCGATGCACAAATCTTCAATTCAGCCAACGGTCCTAAAAGTGATGATTTTACTCCGGTTATGAAGAGCCTGAGCCAGCAGGGGGCGATGGGTACTTATGTTAACCTGACAAAATCATGGTCGAAATATATCTCACTCATTTTCATCCTGGCAATGTCACTTGTTCTATGGAACGCCGGACTGCTTGGAGGGCTGCGCCGATACGGCGAAGTCGGTATACGGCTGGCTATGGGCGAAAACAAGGATCATGTCTACCGCACAATGATTTATGAATCGATGATGATCGGAATTGCCGGTTCAGTGATTGGCACGGCTTTTGGCCTGCTCTTTGCATGGCTTATACAAAAATATGGAATAGACATATCAGGGTTGATGAAAGGTTCTTCCATAATGATGCCTACTGAGATTAAGGCCAAAATCTCTCCGGTGGATTTCTACCTGGGATTCTTCCCGGGATTGTTTTCTACTATGATAGGTACCTTGCTGTCAGGTATCGGGATTTACAAAAGACAGACAGCAAGATTATTTAAGGAACTTGAAGTATAATTCACAGAAGTATGAGACAGTTATTACTCCTATTCGCCACATGTTTGTTAACGGCATCAATGGCCGGACAGAGCGCTGATGATATCCTGAAGAGGGTTGAACAGAACATGTCATCGGAGAACAGAGTATTTGAATCAACCATGACTATTCATGGAGCACGGTCAAGCAGGACCATCACATCCCGCACCCACGCCGAAGGAGATAAGAAGTCGTTTACCGAATACCTGACTCCTCCACGGGAGCAGGGAACAAAAATGCTCAAGCTTGAGGGCCAGCTCTGGATTTATTCGCCTTCGACAGACCGTATTATACAGATATCGGGACATATGCTAAGGCAGTCGGTCATGGGCTCTGACCTTTCCTACGAAGATATGATGGATGACAGAAAGCTGACGGAGATCTATTCAGCAGTCATTAGCGGAAAGGAAGTGATTGACGGAAGGGAAACCTGGATTCTTAACCTTTCTGCAAAAGTCAGTAATGTGGCCTATTCTTCTGTAAAAATGTGGGTTGACTCTGAAAGGTTCGTACCCCTGAAAGAGGAGCTATTTGCCAGAAGCGGCCAGCTCCTGAAGCGTACTACAATGTCGGATGTGAGGAAGATTGACGGGCGCTGGTTCCCTGCTAAAATAGTTTATAAAGATGTTCTCAAACAGGGTGACGGAACGGAATTCAATATCACCTCCATCAAATTCAACCAGCAAATACCCGGCTATATCTTCACCAAAGCTGCATTAAAACAATAGGGTACAGGATATGAAGCCCTGTACCCATGTTCAAATATTCAGGTGAAACTTAAATTTATGCTTACGAAACCGAAGCGTCCGGAGCCGGTGCTACAGTAACCGGAGCTTCCTCAAGTTTGTATAATCCTTTTTCTATCAGGACTGACTGGTAAAGGGTCGCATATGAGCTCTTGACCCACATATCAGACACCAGTACTCCTATGAAGAAGCAAATAAACCCTGCGATGTAGATAAAGAAGCTGATAAATCCCATGAAGAATATTGTCCAGCCGTGACCGCGTGTCAGCCTCCAGCTTTCTTCCGCAGCTTTTATAGGATCAAGATCCCTGTCCACCACCAGAAAAGGTGTGAATGCCAGGCGGCAGGCTATGATTATGCCAGGAATGAACAGGCAGACCATGCCTATGCCGATGAGAGCGGTGACCAGAAGGTTGGCAAGCACTATATTAAGGTAGTTCCTGCGAAATCCGTTGATCAGCATGTCAAAGTCAGGTGTCTGCTGACGAACAGACTGTACAAACATCATTTTTGCTCCGTACCTGAAGACCGGTAACAGCAGAAAAATATACAGCAGTCCGATCAGTCCAATGAAAACGGCAGCTATGCCGAGCGCCCCGAACTTAAAGAAATTATCCATGTTAAAGGGGATGCTGTCAAAATCGAAGTGGTCGACCTTCCAGTTACTGTTGCCGAAGAATCCCATTGGCCCGCTTATGATAGCGAGAACCAGTACCACGAGCAATAATCTCAGGAAGTTGTCTGACATGACCTTCCATCCGGTGTTGTATGAGGCACCGAAAGAAGGAATTAGGCGATAGGTTCTTTTTGTTTCCATTTTCTTTTGCTTTTTACTGTTCCATAAAATTTTAATTGTCACAGCAAATCTATACCAGCATCATGAGATGGATTTCATACCTTAGTAGTGATTTTACAAAGTACTACTTAAGTATGCACTGCCCTACTTTGGTAGTGATTGTTTTTCAAATTGTTACAACAACTTCGA
>JADGPV010000135.1 GCA_017882245.1 Bacteroidales bacterium
CAAACTCAATAAGCTTCTTCCTGTCTACGCCTTTATATCCATTTTCATAGAACCAGTTGTTCCAGTTTGAAAGGGAGAATTTTACCGTTGCGGAATAGTTCCATGTTTCATTAACATTCTTTCCGTTTTCCTCATAGGTTACGACGTAGGCCGGCTTGCCCGGTTTGGTCTGTGCATATACAGCCCAGCTCAGCAGCAGCAGGGCGGAAAGAAATGGTATTTTTTTCATTTTCAGAAGTTTGTGAAAGCGGGTCACGCCGATGTTCTTTATTCCAGCCTGGAGAACCGCAATTCCCGCATAGCTTATGCTGAATAAGTGCTGATTTTTTCAAGGCTTAAAGTTTAATAAATTCAACTCTGCGGTTAAGCGCCTTGTTGGCCGGTGTGTCATTGGCGGCCACAGGCTGGCTCTCACCCATGCCGTCGGTAACGAGACGGTCGCCGTTTACGCCGAATGATTTGACAAGTTCATTTTTGACGGAAGCAGCACGGCGTTTCGATAGATCTAGATTGGCAGCATCGGCTCCGTCACTGTCGGTGTGACCCACGATTTTAACTTTAACATCGGGCACTTCATTGAGGATATTGGCGATTTCTTTCAGTGTACCGTATGATTCGGGTTTAACGACATCCTTATTGACATCGAAATAGATTCCATAAGTAACCAGCTTGCCTTCTGTCATCAGCTTGTTGCGCATATCCGGAGCACCTACGGCTATGCGCACGTTACTGATCATTGCAGCACCGTATTCGAACCTCAGTCTGTCAGGTTTTACGCAACCTGTGGGAAATGCTTTGGGAAGATCAACAATCTTGTTCTCGTTCTGATAAAGACGGACTCTCGACTTCTGCACCCATATTGCAATATGGTATTTCTGGTTTATCTTTTCTTTATACTGATCACCTTCAACATAGCCACTTAGTTTTAATTGCTCACATTCTGTCCCGTAAAGCCATGTACCGTAACCTGGCCTGCCGAAATATTCAACCCTAAACCAAAATCCTCCCTGCCCCGGTGCTGAGCCGCTGTCCCATGCTTTCGCATTCTTAGCCTGCATCAGTCTCATAATCCATCCTGACATTCCTGCTCCTTCAAGGCCTCCGATAGGAATCACATCGAACTCAATGGTATAATTATCCGGCAATTTAAGCAGGGCATCAGTCCAGACACACTCGTTCATCACGAATTTCATCCAGTTACCCGGAAATAAATTGGTAGTAACTACTTCAGCCGAACCGTTAGTATTCCATAATGCAGGGAAATCTCCGACGGCATCCTGGCTGAAATCTTCGTAAAAGATCACTTTTTCGCCAGGTATAAAGTCATATTTGGAGTAGCTTTCGAGGGCGGTCTGCTGCCCGCCGGTCTTGCTGCCTGCTTTTGCATCAGTACCTTTATTCTCCTGCCCCTCCTGATTCTCAGCAGTCTGATCCGCATTATCGTCCTTTTTAAGACCTGCCGCTATGCTGTCTTCAACAGTATCAAGAGATTTATTAATAGCCTGGTCGGTCTTCTGATTGAGTCTCCTGTTTACCTGGTTCTCAAGTTTCTTCTTAAGGTCGACTTTGATCTGACCTTCCGCGTTAAATGTAAAGCTTAATAAAGCCAGTACAAATAAAATTTTAGATAATGGTTTCATGTTTTATGAGGGTTTTAATTTGCTGTGTCCAGTTCAGATTGGGTGAGTAAATCTATAATATTATTCATTTGCTTCAATATCCGTTTGACTAAAATTTTGGCGCTTTCGTCAAATTTCCTCTAATTTCTTTTGACGCACTAAGAAAGTTGAAAAGCCATTAAGGAATAATTTTTACTTCAAATTTCGTTTGTTCAAATGTTCTATTGTTCAATTGTTCGTTTGTTCTTATCTTTGATAAGCTGCATTTTTAAATAGACTGACATGAAAGAAGAATTTCTGCACTGGCTGTGGAAAAACCGGTTCTTTGATGCCGGCAGACTGTGCGACAGGGAAGCCGGACCAATTGAAGTAATCAATCCGGGAGAGTATAACCGCGATTCCGGTCCTGACTTCTTTAACACAAAGCTGTTTATGGAGGGAACCATCTGGGCAGGCAACACCGAGATCCATATCAATGCCTCGGATTGGTACAAACACTGCCATCACACCGACCATGCCTATGACAACGTGATACTGCACCTGGTGCATAACAATGATACAGAGGCTTTCACCGCCTCTGGCCGCAGGTTGCTGGCCTCGAAGCTCGGGTACGATGAAGCCCTCTGGGAAAACTATATCGATTTTGTCAATAATCCATCTCTGCTTTCATGCTCGGGTCTCATCGATAAACCTGACACTTTCCTGGTGAGACACTGGCTTTATTCACTGTCTATTGAGCGGCTTGAAAGAAAAAGCAATGAGATCATGGAAATGCTTAAGAGAACCGGCAACGACTGGGAGGAAACATTATACAGACTGATATCACGCTATTTTGGCTTCAGGGTGAACACTGATCCCTTTGAGATGCTTGCATCGCGCCTGCCACTGAAGATCATACGCAAACACTCAGACAACCTCCTGCAGGCAGAGGCTTTGCTCTTCGGTACCGCAGGACTGCTTAATGAGGCTCTGTTCAGGGAAGCAGTCACGGATGAGTATTATCTTCTTCTTTCGAGAGAGTACAAGGTGCTGCGGACCAAGTATTCACTGCAGCCTGCAGATGGCTGGATGTGGAAATTCAATCGACTGCGACCTGCCAATTTTCCGCCGGTCAGGCTGTCGCAGCTGGCAGCGCTGCTCACTCATAGCGACGGGCTTTTCTCAAGGGTTCTTGAATGCGAACATACTGACAGCCTGAGGAACCTGCTGGGCGTCAGGGCTTCCGGATACTGGAACAATCACTATCTCTTCGGTAAAGAAGTTCCGCTTACAACCCGGCAGGCAGGAAGACAATCGGTTGATCTTCTCATCATCAACGCTGTGGTACCGCTGTTGTTCGTGTACGGAAAACTGAAGCAACAGCCTGAAAGGTGTGATAAGGCTGTCGACATGCTTGATTCACTCCCTCCTGAAGAGAACAATGTCGTAAAAGATTTTGCGGAGGCGGGCCTCAGTCCTGACTCAGCCTTTACCAGCCAGGCTCTTGTTGAATTGCGGACTTTATGGTGCAGATATCACAGATGTCTCGACTGCCACATCGGATCTTCGCTGATCAGCATGGGCCATAAAATGAGGGGTTCCAGCTCACTCTTTCTTGAACCCTGAGCATAGTCGCATGGCGAACTATTGAAAACCTGTGACGAATGTTGAAATTAATTTATCATCAGGCGCAACTTTGCATGTAGTTTTAGCGTCTTTTTTATGTGAAGGCTGATCTTTCAATTTATGAAATGAAAATGAAAGAGCAGTCGTTGCAAAGTCAAATACGAAAAATTATTCGAAATTGTTTGAATTATTACAAATAAAAACTGTATCTTTGCGATCCAAAATTGGAGAATTTATTAATAATCTATTGGATAAGGCTATGTATTTGACAACGGAGAAGAAACAGGATTTTTTCAAGACATTCGGCTCATCAGAAATAGATACCGGAAGCGCTGAGGGCCAGATTGCTCTTTTCTCCTATAGGATTGCGCACCTTACTGAACACCTGAAGAAAAACAAGAAGGATTTCAGCACACAAAGGGCGCTGATAAGACTGGTCAGTAAGAGAAGGCATCTTCTGGACTATCTGAAGCTCAAAGATATCGGCAGATATCGTGAAATAATCAAAGCACTGAATCTGCGTAAGTAAAGAAAAAAGGCAATTACACATTGCCTTTTTTAATTCATTCCGGAAATCTCCCTTTACTTAACATCTATCACGTAATAATCAGTAATTCAAATGTATAAATTAATTGAAAAAAGTATTGACCTTGGCGATGGCCGGTCAATAGTCATTGAAACAGGCAAGCTTGCCAAACAAGCCGATGGTTCGGTAGTGGTTAAGATGGGCCGCACCATGCTTCTTGCCACGGTCGTGGCTGCAAAAGATGCCAAAGAGGATACGGATTTTATGCCTCTCTCCGTCGAGTACAAGGAAAAATATGCGGCTACAGGCCGTTTCCCCGGCGGTTTCCTCAAGAGAGAATCAAGACCGGGTGACAATGAGGTCCTCATTTCACGACTTGTCGACAGGGCATTGCGTCCGCTGTTTCCGGAGGACTATCATGCCGAAGTATTTGTCACTATAAACCTCATCTCAGCTGATAAGGATATCATGCCTGATGCCCTTGCCGGACTTGCCGCTTCAGCAGCACTGGCAGTTTCAGACATTCCGTTTCACGGTCCAATTTCAGAAGTACGGGTGGCAAGGGTCAACGGTGAGTTTATCATCAACCCTACATTCCCGCAGGTTGAGAGCGCGGACCTTGATATTGTCGTCGGCGCTACCTATGAGAACATCATGATGGTTGAGGGTGAGATGAAAGAGGTCGCCGAGGATGTCATGCTCGATGCTCTGCGTATTGCCCATGAGGCCATCAAGATACAGTGTGTGGCACAGAATGAGCTTGCAGAGATGGCAGGCACAACCTCCAAGAGAGAATATTGCCATGAGGTCAATGACGAGGACCTGCGTAAAAAGGTCTGGGATGAGACTTATAAAAAGTGTTATGCATTATCTGCAAGCGGATCAGACAAAAAGACCCGCATGGATGGTTTCGAGGCCATAAAGGCTGATTTCCTTGCGCAGTTCACTGAGGAAGAGCCTGCCAACGGGATGCTGGTAAACAGGTACTTCCATGATGTTGAGAAAGAGGCTGCCCGCCGCCTTGTACTCGATGAGCACAAACGTCTCGATGGCCGCAAGCTTGACGAGATACGCCCCATCTGGTGTGAGATCGACCCACTGCCTGCTGCCCATGGCTCTGCCATATTCACCAGGGGTGAGACTCAGTCGCTCACCACAGTCACCCTCGGCACCAAGCTCGATGAGAAGATGATTGATGAAGTGCTCAGACAGGGATCGGATAAGTTCACGCTCCACTATAATTTCCCTCCTTTCGCCACTGGCGAAGCCAAGGCAGCCCGCGGCACAAGCCGCAGGGAGATAGGCCACGGTAACCTGGCACACAGGGCACTGAAAAATATGATGCCGCCAGACGAGACAAACCCTTACGCCATTCGCATCGTGTCGGACATACTTGAATCAAACGGCTCATCATCAATGGCAACTGTCTGTGCCGGAACGCTGGCACTGATGGACGCAGGGATAAAGATCGCCAAGCCCGTATCAGGTATCGCCATGGGGCTTATCACAGATAAGGATGGTAAGAAGTTCGCAGTGCTGTCAGATATTCTGGGCGATGAAGATCATCTCGGTGACATGGACTTCAAGGTTACAGGCACACGTGATGGAATCACCGCCACCCAGATGGATATAAAGGTGGACGGTCTGTCATTTGAGGTGCTTCAGCAGGCTCTTGACCAGGCCCGCAAAGGCAGGCTTCATATACTTGACATAATGGCGCAGACTATTGCCGAACCAAGGCCGGACCTTAAACCTCATGCCCCAAGGATAGAGAAGATCTACATCCCGAAAGAGATGATAGGTGCCGTAATCGGTCCCGGCGGAAAAATCATTCAGGATATACAGGCTACCACCGGGGCAACAATTGTTATTGAAGAGATCAACGGCCAGGGTATGGTCGACGTCTTCGGTGAGAATTATGATGTTATCAGGGCGGCACTTGCCCGTATAAACGCAATATGTGCTGTGCCTGAAGTAGGCAAAGTATATAAGGGTAAAGTGAAGACCATCACACAGTTCGGGGCCTTTGTGGAGATCCTTCCCAATAAGGACGGACTTCTTCATATATCTGAGATGGACTGGAAGAAGGTCGGCAGTGTTGATGAGCTCTTTAAGGAAGGTGACGAGATTGAAGTGCAGCTGATAGAGGTGGATTCGAAGACAGGAAAGCTGAGGCTGTCACGCAAGCCCCTGATACCAAAGCCGGAAGGTTATGTTGAGCCTCCGAAGCGCGATCCTTCAGAGAGACGTGAGTTTCACGGATCACGTGACGGCGGAAGAGGAGGTCATGATCGCGATCGCGGTGATCACCGCTCGCATGACCGGAGGCGTGATGACAACAGGTAAATTTAGATATATCGCGTAGCGACGCCCTAGGGCGTCGTTACATGGGAAAGCAGAGACGTGCAATTTGCACGTCTCTGCTTTTTGTATTGTGGCCGTCAATTCCTATTTTTGATACAGAAAGCGATTTAGAAAAATATCATGGAGGCCATCAGATATAATTATATTGTAATTGAGGGAAATATAGGGGCAGGAAAGACTACCCTGGCCTCGATGATAGCAAAGGATCATAACGCCAAGCTGATACTTGAACGTTTTGCCGATAATCCTTTCCTGCCCAAATTTTATGACGACCCGTCACGATACTCTTTCCCGCTTGAACTTTCATTCCTGGCTGACCGGTACCGTCAGCTGAAAGAGGAGCTGGTGGAACAGGATCTCTTCAGGAGCTTTACTGTGGCCGATTATTACTTTATGAAGTCTCTGGTCTTCGCTTCCCAAACCCTTGAGAAGGATGAGTTCAGCCTTTACAGACAGATATTCTATATCATTTATGGATCACTGCCAAAGCCCGACCTTTATGTATATCTTCATGTGACACCTGAGCGGCTGCTTAATAATATTGCCATTAGGGGCAGGGAATATGAGAAGTCTATCACATCTGATTATCTCAGAGGCATCCAGGAGAGCTATTTTACGTTCTTCAGACAAAATCCCGAGAACCGGTATCTGATTCTGGATATCAATGGTTTAGACTTTGTGAGACGGAAAGAAGACTACAAGAAATTAACAGAGGCAATATTTGCCGGGGAAATACAATATGGGATAAATCTCCGGAATTTCTGAATTTTTCACTTGCAGTTTGCAGGAAATAATTAATTTTATTTAAATTTGTGACACTAAAGGAATTCTAGAAAAAAATCTTGGCTTACATAATTAAAGTTGGAATTATCCGGATTGCGATAGATACTAAATGTATGAATTATATAACTTTTCCAAAAAATTATGTAACAATTATCAGTTAAAATTTCCCAACTTTGCAGGTCAAGTTGAAAAAAAATTGTATAAACATTATTAAACAGGCTACTAATCGCAACTTAAATAAAAGATCAATTATGAAAAACTTCACAAAACTTTTTGTCATTCTGCTGGCTTCAATTCTTGTTTCAGGCTGCAGTCCTCTTGAAAAAATGAAGAAGAACGCCAATCTTGTCAAGTATGAGATTAACCCTAAGGTGTTGGAGACCCATGCAGGTATAGTTGCCGCCCAGGTCAAAGCAACATATCCCGAGAAATATTTTGACAAGAAGACCACCCTGAAGATCACCCCGGTACTTACCTATGCAGGCGGTGAAACCGCATTTAGTGAACTGCTTTATGCACAAGGTGAGGATGTAACGGCAAATAACAAATCTGTAGCCAAGACTGGCGGTTCAGTTAACTGGTCAGGTAGCGTTGCCTACAAGCCCGAGATGAAAGTCTCTGAGTTCCTCTTTCGTACAGTAGCTACCAGAAAAGACAAAACTCTGGAATTTGATCCTGTCAAGCTGGCTGATGGTGTAATTGCAACATCAACCCTTGTTGAAGACCATGCATATCCGGTATCATTGAAGGACAGCTATCAACGCATTGTTCCTGAACAGAAGATCGCTGATATTTATTACACTATAAACAGGTCTGATATCAAACCTTCAGAACTTAAAGCTGCTGATATCACTGCTTTAAAGGACTATGTGACCATGGTTGCACAGAACGAAAGAATGACAGCTAAAAGCGTTACGAATAGTTCTTATGCTTCACCTGACGGACCTCTTACACTCAATGAGAAACTGTCAGTACAGAGAGGAAAAGCAGCTGATAAGTATCTCGCAAAAGAATACGGCAAGATGCCCAAACTGGCTAACCTCTTCACAACCAAGACAACTGCAGAAGACTGGGATGGCTTCAAAACCCTCGTTCAGGAGTCTTCCATGGCTGACAAGGACCTCATCCTGAGAGTACTTTCAATGTATCAGGATCCTGTTGTCCGTGAGAAGGAGATCAAGAATATGGCTGCCGCTTATGAAACCCTGGCAGAAGATATTCTTCCTCAGCTAAGAAGGTCAAAAATCATTGTTGACGTAGATCTTATCGGACTAAGCGATGAGGAGGTTCTTGCTGCAATGAAAGGTGATTATTCAACACTCAGCTACGAACAGATGCTTTATGCTTCAACTCTTACAACTGATCCAAATGAGCAGCTGAAGTACTACCAGTTGGCAACAGTGAAGGACCCCAAAGACTATCGTGCATGGAATAACGTAGGATGGGTATACCTGAATATGGGTAATGCTGATGATGCTCTGGTAGCTCTTGAAAAGGCAAAAGCTATCAAGAATGATGACATGGTTAAGAATAACATGGGTTATGCTGCCCTTCTTAAGGGTGACCTGAAAGCATCTTCTGAATATTTCAACTCAATGTCAACCGCTACACCCGAATCAAAATTCGGTCTCGGAACAATAGCACTCCATGAAGGCAAATATGACGAGGCAGTTAACCTGCTCGGTGACAAGCCCAGCATGAACCTTGCTCTTGCACAGCTGCTGAAAGGCGACCTCAACAAAGCCAAAACGACGATGGATGCAGTTAAACCGTGCAAATGCGGTGCTCCGTCATATCTTAAGGCTGTTATTGCCGCCCGTCTTGACGACAAGGATGGTGTTATCAACAATCTCCGTGAAGCTATCGGCTATAACACAAAATGGAAGAACTATGCTATGACAGACCTTGAGTTTGCAAAATACTTCACAGACGAAACCTTCATGTCCATAACAAAATAAACAGGACTATAAATGCAGAAAACCCCTACACTGGCAGGCGTAGGGGTTTTTTATTTACGACGGGTGATTTTACCCGTCAGCTCCCATAGCACTATCCCGGCACTGACAGCCACGTTAAACGAGTGCTTGGTGCCGTACTGGGGTATCTCAATGCATGCGTCTGACAGCTCCACCACCTCCTCGCTCACCCCTTTTATTTCATGCCCAAAGACAAGTGCGTACTTCTTACCTGCCTCAGGGGTGTAGTTATCAAGCGAGACTGACCCTTCGGCCTGCTCGACAGAGACAATAACGTATCCCTTATCTCTAAGCTCTCTTACAGCTTCGGCGGCGGTGGTAAAATATCTCCAGGCAACCGATTCTGTAGCCCCCAGCGCTGTTTTGTGTATCTCCCTGTGGGGAGGTGTGGCAGTGATACCACACAGCCATATCGCTTCAACAATGAAGGCATCAGCAGTGCGGAACACCGAACCCACATTATTCAGACTCCTTACATTATCAAGCACCAGTATAAACGGCGACTTTGGTGCAGCACGAAAATCAGTGATACTCTTACGGTTCAGTTCTGCATTGGACAGTTTCCTCATTAAGGAAAATTTTAACGAAAATAATTATAAAAAAGAGTAAATTACATACCTGAATTGGACAGGGATGATTTTGGCTGCCACAGAATAAAGATACTATAATGAATATTCACGAGTACCAGGGAAAGTCAATACTGCAGGCACACGGAGTGCCGGTGCAGGAAGGATTTATTGCTGAAACTGCCGGTCAGGCGAAGCTTATAGCTGAAGAACTGAAAAAGAAATTCGGGGCAGAGATATATGTTATAAAAGCACAGATCCATGCCGGTGGAAGGGGCAAGGGCGGCGGTGTTAAGATTGCACGCTCTCCGGAGGAGGCAGCGGATGTTGCCTCGAAAATGATTGGCATGACCCTGGTTACACCACAGACAGGCCCAGCAGGCAAGGTGGTCAGAAAAGTACTTGTGGCCCGAGATGTTTATTATAAGGGAGAGTCTGATATCAGAGAATTTTATATGTCTGTCCTTCTCGACCGCAAGAGGTCGGCATATGTGATCATGTACTCCACAGAGGGCGGTATGGATATCGAGGAGGTGGCTGACAAAATGCCGCAGGCAATATTTACTGAACCCATTGATGCCATTGGCTGTCTCCATGACTTTCAGATACGCACCATCGCCTTTAACCTTGGGCTTAAGGGCAAAGCCTACAAAGAAATGACACTGTTCATCAGGGGATTATGGGATGCTTTTGTTGCATCTGATGCTTCACTGGTGGAAATAAATCCTCTTCTAAAGACCAGCGATGACAGAATACTGGCCGTCGACTGCAAGATGACGCTTGATGATAATTCCCTCTTCCGCCATCCGGAACTAGCCGCTATGCGTGACCTGAATGAAGAAGACCCCACAGAGGTAGAGGCTACCAACAATAACCTCAATTACGTCAAACTTGACGGAGATGTGGGCTGCATGGTTAATGGCGCCGGACTGGCCATGGCAACAATGGATCTCATACAGCTCTCGGGAGGAAAGCCCGCCAACTTCCTTGACGTGGGAGGCGGCGCTAACCCGAAGACTGTTGAGGCAGGTTTCCGGATAATACTTAAAGATCCAAATGTCAAAGCCATCCTGGTAAATATTTTCGGAGGGATTGTCAGATGTGACCGTGTGGCTACCGGCATCATTGAAGCATACAAAACAATAGGTGACATCAGCGTACCTGTCATTGTAAGACTTCAGGGAACCAATGCCACAGAGGCAAAAAGACTTATTGATCATTCAGGGCTTAAGGTCATCACCGCCTCGACATTTACCGATGCAGCAGAAAAAGTCAGGGCTGCGCTGAATTGAGTTGCACCCACCTCAGGAGGATGAGTAGCGCGTTTGCAGAAATAATCTTACCCGTCGCTGTTGCCGGCAGTTATACTTATGGCATTCCACCCGGACTCCATGACGAAATACGACGTGGCAGCCTGGTGACAGTCCCTTTCGGCAAGAGCAAGAGTTGCGCTGGACTTGTTATTAAGGTCCATAACACCCCGCCATCAGGATTCACGCCAAAAGATATAACCGGAATAATTCCTGTTCAGACTGCTGTCAATGAGCGTCTTACAGACTTCATCCTCTGGCTGTCTGATTATTATATGGCATTTCCAGGCGAGGTGATGAAGGCAGCCATACCCTCTGCCGATGACCTTGTAAGTCGCTCTGTTCCCAGGAAAAAGCGTATTCCCGATCATCGCACTGAAGATGCCGTAATCATGCCTGCAGAACTGACTGATGTACAGAAGGAGGCTTATACAAAAATACAGGAACTGTTCCGCAGTCA
>JADGPV010000136.1 GCA_017882245.1 Bacteroidales bacterium
GAAAGCTGAAATGAGCGCAAAACCATCACTGCAGTCACAACGCCTGATCATAATTGCGCTGTTCCTGCTCATGTCAGTGCTTCTGGCGGTCGATCTGCTGATTGGCAGCACCCGTCTTGAAGCCGGTGATGTGCTGAGATCGCTCTTCGGTCAGGGGACACCCCACGGTGAGATCATCGTCATGCAGTTCCGCCTTCCCAAAGCTCTGACGGCGATCATTGCCGGTGCTGCGATGTCAGTCAGCGGATTGCTGATGCAGACCCTCTTCCGCAATCCCCTTGCCGGGCCCGATGTGCTTGGCGTCAGCTCCGGCGCCGGCCTGGGAGTTGCCCTCACAGTGCTGACAATCACCCCGCTCTTCAGCTTCAACCCCGGCAGTCCGCTGCAGGGCTGGAGCCTTATACTGGCTGCGTGGGCCGGCGCCGGAGCGGTGATGATGATAATCATGGCTGTCTCGGCACGTGTTCGTGATATCATGACTGTACTGATCGTGGGTCTGCTTCTGGCCAGCGCCATTTCAGCCGTTGTGAGCCTTTTGCAGTATTTTAGCAATGAAGCTACGCTCAAGACATATGTCATATGGACGATGGGCAACCTCGGCAATATGTCCTATACACAGATTAGGACACTGGCTTTAGCTGTACTTGCAGGTATGCTGATAGCCTTTATCATGGTCAAGCCTCTCAATGCCATGCTTATGGGCGAGAACTTCTCCAGAACAATAGGGGTTGATCTGAAAAGGACAAGAATCATTCTGCTTGCTTCCGCAAGCATCCTTGCCGGAAGTGTAACCGCATTCTGCGGACCCCTGGCCTTTATCGGCGTGGCTGTTCCTCACATTACACGCATTATCCTCGGTACGACCGACCATCGTACCCTCATGCCGGGTGTGGCTGTATGCGGAGCCGTGATACTTCTGATAAGTGACATAATCTCAACACTGCCAGGCGGCGGACAGATAATACCGGTCAATACCGTCACATCACTGATAGGTATACCTGTTGTGATGTGGATCATATTAGGCAGAGCAGGACTTGGGAGGAAATTCTGATGGGAAGGGGAAATGTTATTGCGGAGACAATTGACCTGGCCATTGGTTATGTGACCCAGGGTAAGAGCAGGACGGTAATGGATCATCTCTCTCTTGCCGCACACCATGGCGAACTCGTGGCACTGATAGGATGTAACGGCACAGGCAAGAGCACTCTTCTCAGGACAATGGTAGCACTGCAGCCTTCCCTGGATGGTACTGTCAGACTGGAAGGCAGGGATATACACACCATAGGCAGGTCAGGTCTGCCAAGGATCGTGAGCTTCACTTCCACCGAACCCATCGCATTGCGAAATATAAAAGTCCGGGAAGTGGTTGCGCTGGGACGTTTTCCCTATACAAACTGGATCGGATCGCTTAATGCCGATGATGAAAGGTCTGTCAATGAAGCTCTTGAGGTGACCGGCATTCTTCCTTTGGCTGACCGTAATATTGATAATATTTCAGACGGAGAAAGACAGCGGGCACTGATAGCACGATCCCTTGCCCAGGATACCGATCTGCTTGTCATGGATGAGCCTACGGCTTTCCTTGATCTGCCGTCACGCTACAGCATAGTCGGTCTCCTCAGGAAGCTGACAAGGGAAAAGGGCAAATGTGTTATTTACTCAACTCACGACCTTGATACGGCAATTAATGAAGCCGACAGGTTATGGTTGATGACAGAAGAGGGAGTATCACAGGGAGCCCCGGAAGATCTTATGATATCGGGTACTCTTGCCAGGGCTTTTGAAAGCCCCCTGCTCTCTTTCAGCCAGACAGCCGGAACATTCAGTTTCGTAAGGAAAAGACTGCTGCCTATTGCATTGGATAGCACAGGTGTCGTCGGTGAACTTACCGAAAGAGCATTGCGCAGATCAGGCTATAAAATAATGCCGGACGCTGACCTGAAAGTGATGGTAAATGAAACCGGAAATACAACTGAATGGATACTGATAAATAATTTACAAAGAGAGTGTTATACTTCCTTATATAACCTGATAAGTCACCTCCCGGCCGGAGACTGAAGCTGGGCCTCAAATTTTCGGTAGTTTTCGATGAATGGACCTATATCCTCAACCGAAATTCGTTTGGCAATAATCTTTTTATCCTTGTCGAGGATATAGACAAGAGGAGTCGATTCGACGTTGTAGAAGTAATCAAAGCGGCTTATACGCTGGGGATCCCAGCCGTTGATCCAGCTAAGCCCGTGGTCAGCTATATAACGCTCCCATTTTTCCCTGTCAGACTGTGTGCATACTGCAAATACCTCAATTCCTTTGCCTCTGTTTGCATCATAATATGCCTTGAGGATCGGTGTTGCCTCTTTGCAGTGACCGCAGTCCGGTTCCCAGAAATATACTATTGTGAATTCCGCCTTGACGTCATAGAGTGATACGTAATATCCGGCGAAGGAGCTCATGACCATCTCTGCAGCTTTCGTGCCGATAAGGTTCGGCCGGAGTCTGTCAACCCTTTTTCTTAGGTCATTAATATACTCTTCTGAAGCCCAGGGTGCCTTTCCTGCAAGGTACACTCTGTCAGCAAGATGAACAACGACAGCATCCTGCCCCATTATCTCGCTGGTGGCGTACCTGTTCAGCAGCCATACGGCAACAAACTGGAATACATCTTTGTTTTTACCACTCATTTCCAGTACCCTGTCGGCTTCCTTGTTTATTGAATCCGGCATTTGTATCACAACCTGGCTGAAGAACTGTTCAAGCTTTCCGCCCAGTACAGGACTCCGGATCAGGCCGGCCTCCGAAAAATCTATATTGTCAAAGAAATGATCCTTATAGTACAGATATGACCATAAACGTGATATAGAATCGGGGTTTGCCGTACCTGCCGGAACTTTCTGTGGAGAGGGTTCGACAGGGATAATTGATCTCGCTATGGCTCCCAGGAGGGTGCCTTTGTTGTTTTCTGCAGTTTCCCTGAGATACTGCTTCATTTTTACCTCCTTATCGCTAAGCTGTTGCCTCAATGCAGCTGCCTCATTGCCGGAGGGTGATGCCGCTTTGAGTTTCTCACTTACCACCATGGCTTCTTCCTGAAGCGACTTCCACTTTCGCTGGTATTCCAGGAAACGATCATTTTCATCCGAACCCCTGAACGCCAGTGTCCCCGCCGGGTCCTTCAGGTCACAGCTGATATCAAAATACTGGTCTTCTCCTGTAAGAAATTCGAAAAACGTGTTCCCCGGAAAGACAATCATATATACGCCCGGCAAGAGCTTTTCACTGCCTGTAAACCTTCCCTTGCCATCTCTGTCGGTGGTTAAGCTGTCTTTTATATATTGTTCACTGCCAAGATGATATGCAAGTCTTATTTTTGCCTCAGGGGCTCCTTTAACGTTGATACCGACAGAATGGCCAGTCTGGCCGTTCAGCAGGGAAAAGCCGTGCAACACTAAAACCAGGATAAATGTGACGAGGTACTTAAATTTCATATTGGGATAACCACCTGAATTGAGTTCTTACAATTTTCCTGCCAGATAATACTAATGGTTCATGTCGAGCCTGAGGATTTCAGCATAGCCCGGTGTGGTCATCACAGCTTTCAGCACGAAGTTGAACCGGTTCAGGTCAGTGCAAAGGAAGAAATCGGTAGGCGGACTAAAAGAAAGGTTTCCCGGATTGAAGAACCTGCTTCCTGACCCTTTCCTCAGGGTATTTATTTCATTACTGATATCTGCCTCATTGCCGCGCAGCAGTTCTGTTATGTACCTCGCGCAAAGGAGGTCTTCCTCAGCTGACTCAACGCCCCGGTAACCCATTGCAACAAGTGTTACCTTCCCGGGATTGATCATATTTATATAAGAGGCTACTGCCTCGGCATTTACCAGGCCGGCGCCCAGTATTTCTGAGGCGCCTGTCGCGTTCATTATGCCGTTCGTGCCTGCCGTAGTGCAATGTATCATCGTCTTTCCCTGCAGGTTTCCGGTCAGCATTTCAGTAGGACTGTTGCCCATATCGAAACCTTCAGGCTTCTTCTCTTCACGTTCTCCAGTAATAATTGTTTCGGTTTTCAGTTTTTCCCTGAGGGCAAATGCTTCGTCAGGGGTGGCAACATTAATAAGTCGCCTGATACCGCTGTCAAAAGCATAGCATGCAGTGCTGAAGGCTCTGAAGACGTCAATTATAACTGTTACTCCCTCAGCTTCCCGTGCTCCTTTGATAGACTCTTTTATGGTGATGACCATCTTGCTAAATTCAAAATGTGAAGATAATAATAGTGTTTGAAGATCATTTGTTAAATTTGTAGTCCGGTATAAATCTTTGAAAATGAAGAATCCCATCAAATGGATCACGGAGACTTATTACAGGATCCGAACAGATATCTGGAAGACTCCGATGAACAGACTCACCGGAAACAAAGCCTACTGGATTCGCCAGATACGCATTATCTACATGGTTTTCAAAGGTATAAAGAGGGATAATATCTATATTAAAGCCTCAGCTCTCACTTTTTTTTCCATACTGTCCCTAATACCCATGGTGGCACTGGGTTTCGGTATTGCGAAGGGATTTGGGATGCAGGATGAGTTGAGAGCTCAGATCATCATGCAGTTCCACAACGAGGAGCAGGTGATGGCCTGGATCCTTGATTTCGCCAATACCATGCTTGAGCAGGCCAGTGGGGGATGGATAGCAGGGGTGGGTATAGCACTGTTATTTTATACCGTTGGTCAGCTGCTCTCCTATGTTGAGACCACCCTTAACTCAATCTGGAGGGTTGAAGAGACCCGGGCGTGGTATCGTCAGGTGACCGATTACCTTGCCATTATCATTCTTTTACCGATAGTCCTGATAGCTTCCAGCAGCGTCACGGTGCTGGCAACCACCAGGCTCAATGACCTGCTCAGCAAGTCTGATATTCTTGAAGGGCTGAAACCAGTAGTTTCGTTCCTTGTCCAGCTGATTCCGTATATTCTGCTGTGTGCCCTGGCTACCGCGGCTTTCCTTATAATGCCCAACACCAGGGTAAAGGTAAGACCGGCTGCAGTGGCGGGTCTGGTGACTGGTATTGCCCTGCAGTTATTACAGGTGCTTTACGTAGAATCGCAGATGGGTATAACAAAACTCGGAACCCTTTATGGCAGCTTTGCAGCCATACCGCTTCTGATGATCTGGGTGCAGATGAGCTGGGTGGTATTGCTGGTGGGAGCTCAGCTCTCATATTATCTTCAGAACATAACACGATATGAGTTCGAATTTGATGTCCAGACGGTATCACCGCGACAGAAAAAAAGGCTATCGCTGCTTGTGCTGCGTACTCTGACCAATGACTTTATCAAGGGTGTGAAGCCGAGATCACCTGAAGAGATATCTCTCGAACTCAGTTTACCGGTCAGAACCGTGCATGACTGCCTCGACGATCTGCATGCATCAGGGCTTGCGACTAAGTTCTGGGATGATACGGAGGACAGATATGTCTATCAGCCGGCCACCGATATTAACAAGATGACCCTTTCATTCATACTGGAAAAGCTTGACAGTCCGGGCTCTATACATAAGATTGTGGTTAATAACACAGATTACAAGAAGATTGACTCGGCGCTGACCAGGTTTGAGACTATGATAGCCACATCGAAGGCAAATGTGCTCCTGCGTGACGTTTAAGCATTATTTGTTGCGGAAAGGTGAAAGACGATACCTCCTTACAAACCTTATTAATTCATCAAGAGTGTCCCAGTTGTCAAAGAGATAATGCGGTGCATTAACTATTATCTGTCTTGTCTCAGGGTGCTCAGACCAGTAACTGATAAGGTTTGATGCCCTGAATACCCGGTCTTCCGAGCCTATCAGCGAATAATCCCAGATAAAACCTGTTGCCACAGGTTCCATCATCCTGTTGTAGAGCCACCGCAGCTCGTCATGGAGCGACTTTTCGGAACGGGAGGGTATATTCTGTCTGTTCATCTCAAACCGACTGCGTGTGCCGAAAACTCTGAGATAAAACTTACCCATGCTGTAGTGTGAGATATTCTCGAGTGTTGCTTCAAATATTCTCAGGGGAATTCCATATTTATCATCAGCCGCCACAGGTGTACCGTTAATAGCGATGGTCAGATCAGGTTTTATGCCCATCCTGCGACTGTAGTACTCTGCCGCCCATACTCCCAGAGACCACCCGATGACAGTCACTCTTTTGTACGTCTTCATCTCCGGGAGA
>JADGPV010000137.1 GCA_017882245.1 Bacteroidales bacterium
ATGGCGACATTGACTTTAAACCTGTCAACTATTTCCTGCAGTCGTTCCATTGGATACACCTGTGCGTCAGATCTTAGCTTCTGTTTATAGGGATCAATGTCAAATGTTGCAACGATGTTTATGCCACGCTGTGCAAAACGGCCATGACGCGAAAGTGCAAGCCCCAGGTTGCCCATTCCGATAAGGACCACGTTGCTGATCTTGTCCCTGTTAAAAAGAGCCTCCATATCACGAAGAAGTGTTTCTGCGGTGTAACCCCCTCTTCTGTTGCCTCTGATACCATACTCCGAAAAGTCTTTTCTTACCTGCGCAGGCGTAACTCCCGTTTCCCGGGCAATGGTATGTGAAAATACCCTGGTGACTCCCATCAGATTAAGCCTGACCAGCAATCCGTGATAAAGAAATATCCTCCTCAGACTGTTTCTGATACTGTATTTTGTGAATTGTTTCACATTAAAATATCATCACATTTTTCTTTATGCAAGGTAAATCAACTTTTTCAAACGACAAATATAAATTTTATGTAATTGATTTAATGTATTTTATGATCATCATAAATTATTACAGTAGCATGATCATAAAAAAAAATTTGATTTACGTCAGGTAGGGATGTAAATTTAGCTGTGAATCTTCTCACATAAAATGTACTACATAACCCTAAGGAAGGAAGATTGGCACCATTCGCTCGAAAAACTACTTTTAACCTGTGACATTTTTGTTCCGGTGAAGGATGAATATAGCCTTGATTATGAGCCATTCAGGCTTAACGAGGCGGAACATATTTCATATAATATGCCCAAACCTGCCACTCCGTTAAAGAATTTTTTTCTTCCCGTCAGGGAGAATGTCACAGCCGGCAGTGATGGCAGGAAACCCAGGATAATTATTGGCGCTCCAAACTGTGACATAGAGGCTCTCCTGCTACTGGATGAGATATACCTTGATGAGACATTCACCGATCCCTATTACAGACAACGCCGCAACAACACAACACTGATTTCCTTTGACTGTTTTGGAACCAATGATCACTGTCATTGCCTGTCTTACGGCGTCAAACCCTATTCAGTCGAACATGCTGATCTGGCTCTGGCAGCCGACGGCGATGATATCTGTCTGCGTGTCATAACTGCCAGGGGCGAAGAGTTTGCGACACTGCTATCTCCTGCACGTAAGCTGAACGACACGGAAAGTGTGTCATTCATTGAGCAGAAGCGTCAGTCGGTCGAGGCTTCGCTGGCAGCCAAAAACAAGGGTCTGCCTGATTATCATGATACAGGGCAACTTGTCCAGAAGGCTGGATATGCGGTTTGGGTTAAATATGCATCTAAGTGTGTCTCATGCGGAGCCTGTACAACAATCTGCCCTACATGCAGTTGCTTTCTGCTTATCGATAAGCCTGATTTTGAAAAAGTGAAGCAGATGGATGCCTGCCAGTACCCGGGATTCGAAAGGGTGGCCGGAGGTGAGGATGCGTTGTTTGAGCTGCCGCATCGCTTCAGGAACAGGTACATGTGCAAGTATGTATGGAAACCACAGAAGTTCAAACATATGGCCTGCACAGGGTGCGGAAGATGCATTGAAGCATGCATCGGGAAGATAAACAAGAACGAACTGTTCATGGAACTCACATAACAAGCTGCATGACGGACAATACCAATATATATAAACCTTTAAGGGCAAACCTGGTAGATGTAATTGAAGAATCTCCCCTTATTAAGACTTTTGTTCTTATCCCTGAGCGGGAGTTCGTATTCAGTACAGGCCAGTTCATTGAACTGTCTGTTGACGGTGTGGGTGAAGCGCCTTTCACCCCTTCATCGTCACCTCTTGTTACTGACAAGCTGGAGGTCACTGTCATGAAGACTGGTTATGTGACCAATATTATGCATGAGCTTAAGCCCGGGGCAGTGATGGGCATAAGAGGACCTTACGGCCGTGGCTATCCGGTTAAGAGTTTTGAAGGTAAGGAAGTACTGATACTCGGGGGCGGATGCGGCCTGGCACCGATACGGTCACTGCTGTTTACCCTTGAGCATATGAAAGACAAGCTGGAGAAAGTGATACTCTGCTATGGCTCCAAAAGCCCTACCGACTGTATTTATAAGCCTTTATTCAGCAGGCTTAACAGCATAGATAAATTCGAAACTTACCGCACTGTCGACAGAACCGAAGAGGGCTGGGACGGCCCTGTGGGAGTTGCAACTGCTCTCCTTGACAAAATTAAAGTGAAGATAGAAAACTCAGTTGCTGTGGTCTGCGGTCCGCCAATCATGATGAAATTCGGAACGATAAGGATCCTCGAAATGGGCTACCGCGATGACCAGATATACCTCTCTATGGAGAAAAATATGTCATGCGGACTGGGTAAATGCGGCCACTGTATGATGGGTGAATTCTTCGTCTGCAAAGATGGCCCGGTATTCACATATAAAGAGATCAAACATAATCCGGAAATCTGGAAATAATTTAAGGGAGAAGTCATGAAAATGGAAATTGAAGATCTTAAAAAGATAAAATTCTTTGAAAAATTCACTGAACAACAGCTTGAGACCATAGCTTCGATCTCTTCTGTCAAAGAGTTCATGGTGAAGGAGATAATCTTCGAGCAATATGATGAGCTTGCGGATGTTTTCATCCTCCTGCAGGGTTCGATGTCTCTGGGCATAAGCCTTCCAAAGGATAAAAGAATCCATCTGGGTACTATTGAAGAAGGCCAGCTTTTTTCGTGGTCCGCCATATTTCCTCCTTATATCTCAACAGCCTGGGTGATGGCCATTACTCCGGCAAAGGTGATTGCCATTGATGCCAGGAAACTGAATGCTGAGATCGATAAGGATTGTGATTTTGGCTTTAAGACAATGTCCAAGATTGCTCAGACAATCTCTCACAGGCTCAGTGACACACGTTTCCAGCTTATGAACCAGCTTAACCTGTAACAGGAATTCATTTATGAAGGTGTTGATTGATATGATAAAACTGAGGGCCGCAATGACGGAAAATGAATCATTGGTACTGCCTGAAGCTCTTTGTTACAGCACCGCCAACACCAATGGTCTCAAGACTATACGTGAGCTGGCCACATTCCGGTTCACCTGCCGCAGATGCGAAGACGCACCGTGCATAAGCGTCTGCCCCGCCGAAGCTCTTGAGAAAGATAAAGAGGGAGTCATAATACGCTACACAAACCTCTGCGTATCATGCAAGTCATGCGTCATCATATGCCCCTTCGGAACCATGATGACTGACTTCTTTAAACATCACCGTAACAGGGATCTCCTTTATGATCTGTGCGATGATGCACAGGCAGCAAAGTTCGTTGCGGCATGTCCTCCGGGAACGGCAATACTCACTGACGGAGAAGAGAAACCCGGAGAGCATATTTTTAAACTGAATGATAAGGTGCTCATAAGGGAGTACATTTATACGACTGAAAAAGAGTAAAGAGAAAGAATATGGCGGTTAATCTCTTTTATTTCTTCATATTTCCCGGGCTGATTTTCGCAGCTGTCACCGGAGCTTTACTTTCCTGGTTTGACAGGAAGATATCCGCCAGGGTTCAGTTTCGAAAGGGGCCTCCCCTTCTTCAGCCTTTCTACGACTTTTTCAAGCTGTTACTCGTTAAGGAAACGATCCTTCCCAGGTACGGTTCCACTTTTATATTTATCCTCGCTCCATTACTGGCTGTTTTCGGCGCTGCCATGGCCGGTGTCTTTATTCTTCTTCCCCTCTTTAATATTAATACCGGCTTCAGGGGTGACATGCTGGTTATCTTCTACCTTCTCACGCTTCCCTCCTTCTCCTATATTATCGGCTCGCTCGCCTCAGGCAACCCGCTGGCAGCCGTCGGCGGATCAAGGGAGATGAAACTGATTATAAGCTATGAACTTACTTTTATACTCTTTATAGCTGCCATTATTATGAAGAGCGGGCAGCACTTTGACCTCAGAACAGTTATCGAAACCCAACAGGCCGGCACGCCGTTCATCGGCAGCATCTCAGGAGTGCTCCTTTTTGTAGTAGGAGTCTTCTGCGCTCAGGCCAAACTGGCAATGGTTCCTTTTGACATGCCTGAAGCCGAGGCTGAACTCTCGGAAGGTATTTTTATTGAATATTCGGGTCCTCCCTATGCGATGATCAAGCTGGCCAAATACATAATGTTGTTCATCCTGCCGGCTTTCATCGTTGCTCTCCTTATGAACGGTATGAGACCGGGAATAGGGATTCTCTGGTTTGTTCTGAAGATCCTCGGTGTGGTTCTGCTGCTTGTACTTATTAAGAACACCAACCCGAGGCTGAAGATCAAACAGGCATCCGGATTCTTCTTCATCTGGATGAACCTTCTTGTAGTGATTGCTGTGGTGCTGACTGCATTTGGATTATAAAAACTGAAAACGTGGGGTTCAAGGATTATTGTTTCAGGAAATCTCTCTGGGTCTTTCACTTCGGTGGGGCATCCTGCAATAACTGTGATATAGAGATCCTGGACTGTCTGACACCGAGACATGACCTTGAAAGGTTTGGAATATTGCTTGTCGGCAGCATAAGGCATGCGGACGTGCTGCTTGTCAATGGCTCAATAAACACAAGAGACAAAGACAGACTGATCGAGCTATACCGCCAGGCACCAAAACCCATTCTCGTGGTAGCTATCGGAGCATGCGGATGCACAGGAGGCATTTTTGCCGAGAGCCTCACTTTCGCGGGACCCGTTGACGCCATCATTCCTGTGGATGCCTATATACCGGGATGTCCTCCTAAACCCGAGGCAATAATAGCAGGCATAGTAAAACTTGCCGGGAAAAAATAGCATTACCAGTATGGAGACAGAGGAAGTCATAGAGAACATAGCGAAAAAATTCATCAGTGACACTGTTGCTTTTGACCTTGTGAAAAGTAGGCGTGGCATTATTACAATAAGGCACACAGCACTCACTGCCATAGCAGAATATCTTTACAGGAGTGAAGGCTACAGGTTCATCATAGCCTCCGCATTGCATACCAGGCGCGGCTTCGAAATATATTCCCACTTCAGCATGGACACTTCGGGGCTGATACTCAGCCTGCACGTGATACTTGACAAAGAAAAGCCCCGTATTGAATCACTCTCTAACATGTTCAGCGCTTCGAACTGGATAGAGAGAGAGATGCATGAACTTTTCGGGATAGACTTCCTCAACCACCCGAACCAGGAGAAACTGATCTCTGATGGCAACTGGGCAGAAGGCGTTTATCCGTATAGAAAGGAATTCAAATAGATGAGCAGAAAAACACTCATACCGATAGGACCGTATCACCCGCTGCAGGAAGAACCTGAACTGTTCAAGCTCTTCTGCGACGGTGAGATTGTCAGGGATATCAAGTGGGAAACCGGCTACAACCACAGGAGCATAGAGAAACTCAGTGAGTCAAAGACATATGACCAGGTATTCTTCCTTGTTGAACGTATATGCGGTATCTGTTCAACCTCTCACCCCTTTGCGTTCGCCAATGCCGTGGAAGAGATAGCCGGCATTGAGATCACTGACAGGGCAAAATACATCAGGTCGATAATCGGTGAGCTTGAACGTCTCCACAGTCATTTGCTCTGGGTTGGCCTCGCCGGACATTTCCTCGGCTACAACACCGTCTTCATGTGGGCCTGGAAATACCGCGAGCCTGTTCTTGACCTTTTTGAGATGATAACCGGTAACAGGAACAGCTATGCCATGTTTAAGGTGGGCGGTGTCAGACGTGATATTGAAAACAGCAAAATACCTGTCATAAGAAAGGTGCTTTCCGATGCCAGGAAAAAGATAGACCTTCTTGCAGGAGCTGTCATGGATGATCCGGTCATTCATGCCAGAACCAAAGGCGTGGGAGTGCTTACACGGCAGGATATTATTGATTATGCCGCTGTCGGACCGACCGCAAGAGCCTCAGGGGTGCCTATAGATATAAGGAAGGATGATCCGTATGCTGCATATCCGCTCGTGAACTGGAAAGTGATCACTGCCGAAGGTGGCGACGTCTTTGCCAAAGCCGAGGTACGGCTGCTTGAAATGTACGAATCAGTATCAATAATCGAGCAGTGCCTCGACGGTCTTGAAAAAGTCAGGGAAGGAGACATAACAGTTAAGGTGAATGAGATACCCGAAGGGATCGGTGCAGGACGGGCAGAAGCTCCACGGGGCGAAGTGTTCCACTTTGTTGTCTCAGACGGGTCCAATTCACCGGCAAGACATAAAATACGTGCTCCGAGCTATGTTAATATAGCAACCTTCAAGAAATCCTGCATCGGACAGACTATAGCCGATGCAACTATATCACTTGCAGCAGTTGACCCGTGCTATTGCTGCACTGAGAGAATGGCAGCAGCCTATGATGTCTCATCAGGAAAAAGACTTCTTAATGCCAATGATCTGATCGCGCTTTCCCTGAAGAGAACTGAAGAAATAAGAAAATCAGGTGCCGGTCATGAATGAGCCACTTGTAGTGTTCGCCCAGCCATCCGCATGTCTGCTACTGCAGTTGCTGATAATGATCCCCCTTGCTGCGGGTGTATTGCTTTTAATTATTCCCGACAGGTACCTGACGGTAAAAGGAATATTTGCTCTCGCTGTCAGCCTGGTTACTGCTTATTTTTCTGTCTCACTTTATTCCACGGCATCTCAGATGACCCTTGCGGGACAGACAATCGGAAAAACGTGCATGGTCTTGTTTAATAACGACATGACGCAGGATGCAAGCCGGTATCTGAGCTTCACGATTGACGGTCTGAGCAAACTTATCATCCTTTTCATAAGCATAATCTCGGTACTTATCCTTCTCTATTCACTTGTTTATAACAGGTCCGTGAAAGTAAGGAACTATTATCCCTGGTTTCTAATTACACTTGCCTGTTCTTATGGCGCCGTACTCTCTGACAACCTGCTTCTCTTCATCGTTTTCTGGGGCATTCTATGCATAACGTTATACAAGCTTATTCCCGGCATGGATGAAAAGAGCTCAGCAGCAGCCAAGAAAACCATGATCCTGGTTGGCGCTTCAGATACCATCATGCTTATCGGTATAGCACTTGTCTGGAGGCTGACAGGTACACTCAGCATCAATAACATATCGCTTGATACCACTAACATACTTACTGTCACAGCCTTTCTCCTTCTGCTTATCGGCACCTTCACCAAGGCAGGAGCTTTCCCGTTCCACACATGGGTACCTGATTACTCCGAAACTGCTCCGGTCTCGTCTACCGCCCTGCTTCCCGCCTCTCTTGACAAACTTTTGGGTATTTATTTTCTTGCCAGGCTGACAGGTGATCTCTTCATCATGAGCGGAGGCATAAAACTCCTCCTGCTCAGCGTTGGAGTGGTGACCATCATCACGGCCGTAATGATGGCTCTTATGCAGCATGACAGCAAAAGACTGCTGGGCTATCACGCTGTCTCACAGGTAGGTTATATGATACTGGGATTTGGCATCGGTTCGGTGATTGGTATCGCTGCAGGTCTCTTCCATATGGTAAATAATGCCGTCTACAAGAGCGGGCTGTTCCTTTCTGCCGGGGCAGTGGAACGTCAGACAGGAAAGAGTGATATCAGTGAGCTTGGAGGGCTCTCGAAAGCAATGCCTATAACCTTTGCTGCTTCTCTGATATTTGCAATGTCAATATCGGGCGTGCCTCCCTTGAACGGCTTTGCATCAAAATGGATGATATATCAGGGTATTATTGATTTTGGATCAGAAGCAGGTATTGCCAGCAGACTATGGGTTGTATGGCTGGCATTGGCAGTTCTTGGTTCAGCACTGACGCTTGCCAGTTTTATCAAGTTTATCGGAGGAATTTTTCTAAGTCGCCGGAGACCCGAATTTGAAAATGTCAGGGAAGTTCCGGTACTGATGTGGCTGCCAATGACGCTCCTTGCATTAATATGTATCCTTTTCGGAGTATTTGCCACTGATATAATTGTTCCAAAACTATTCATGCCTGTGACCGGCGAATTTGAGTTTACGGGTTTATGGAATTCATCGTTTGTTTCACTTCTCGTACTTATATCCATTGTCCTCGGAATGCTGGTTTATCTTGCAACAGGACTGAAAAAATCGCGTACTGAAGACAGCTTCATAGGAGGTGAAAAGATCCAGGACATAGCAGGCTATCCGGCAACGGAATTCTACAAAACTCTCGGTGAGTTCAAATCCATTGCCTGGATGTATAAAAAAGCAGAAGAGAAGTTATTTGACATTTATGAACTGGCAAAACAATTTGTATTGTGGTTAAGCCACAAACTCAGTGTTGTTCACAGCGGGGTTCTTCCGGCTTATATTATCTGGGTTTTTGCAGGTTTGATAATTATGCTATTGATAATGATATAATTAAACGATTATCCGATGGAAATTGCCATTAGTGTAATAACGGGATTTATGATAATAGGAGCATTGTATGCCATACATGCAAGGGATCTTCTTTCAGCAGTTATTGCATGTGGCATTGTCGGATACAGTCTTGTCATCTGTTTCCTGCTTCTTAAGGCTCCTGACCTGGCAATAGTGCAGATAGTTATTGAGACAATAACCCTTATCATTATGGTGGCAGTAGTGCTGGACAGTACACGGGAAGAAAAATATCAGAAGTTTGACAGGCAGGGTTATTTTACTGCAATCTTAAGCATCCTGATCATTGTGGTCCTCTTTTATTTCATGATGAATTCAGTCTCATCTCTTGATCCTTTTGGCGAAGGGAAACTGCGCATGGCACAATCATATGTCGAAGGAGCAACGGAAAAGACAGGAAGCGCCAATCTTGTCACAGGAGTAGTTTTCGACTTCCGCGGATATGATACTCTTGGCGAAGCCACAGTGCTGGTGACAGCAGTGCTGGGAGTATTAACTATAATGAGAATAAAAGGAAAGAAATGAAGAAATTAAGAATTAAGAATTAAGAATTATGCATGGTGCCTCATGAAAGGAATGACAACCATAGTAAAGCAGACTACAAAGCTGATTGCCGGAATGATTTTCATGTATGGCATATATGTAATTGTACATGGCCATCTTACTCCCGGCGGAGGTTTTGCAGGCGGGGTCATAATGGCAGGCTCTTTCATCCTGCTTATACTGGCGTACGGAAGTGATTTCCTTAAGTTGCTTAAGGAAGAATCAGGGACAACAATGTATGAGAATCTGGCCATGATAGTGGTCCTGTTCCTTGCAGTCTCCGGACTTCTTATTGGCACCCATGTTTTCTTCCTGAACTGGATTCCCAAGGGAACAGTGGGGCATCTTGTAAGTGCCGGCATATTACCGCTTTATAACATTTTTGTAGGCATAGAGGTGGCTGCTTCTATTGTCACAATTTTTCTTGCTCTGATAATATTTAAAGAAGAAGTATCGAAATGATAGTATACTGGTTGTGTTTCATATTATTCCTTGTGGGCCTGTACGGGGTGATTACCAGGCGAAACCTGATCAAGATTGCCATTTCCCTGTCGATCATGGAATTCAGTACCTTTCTCTTTTTTGCACTTGTCGGGTACTTCGAGGGAGGTGTTGCACCCATAGTTGATCCCGCAGACCCGGTTAAACTGTATGTTGATCCCTTACCACAGGCACTTGTACTTACTGCAATTGTAATCGGCCTGGCCACTACGGCCCTTCTGATGGCAGTTATAATAAGAATTTACAGGAAATACGGGAGCCTTGATATAAGGGAAATTAAAAACCTAAGAGGATAAGAGATGAATCCGCTGATACCACTGTTAGTTGTCATTCCCCTTGCAGGAGCCTTCCTGATAATGATCCTCGGGAGGTTCATACGGAATTTCAATAAAATACTAGCCTCTGTTGTCCTGCTCCTGCTCGCAATAATAAGCTTCTATTTTCTATTCAACACAGGCGATAAGATATCGGTTTATAAAGTCGGCGGATGGGAAGCTGTAAACAGCATCCCGATAGGTATATACATGGTTGTTGACGGATTCACCGCAATAATACTCTGTATCATAAACCTCATAGGTTTCCTGTCGGTATTTTATTCAATATCATATATTGCGAAGTATACTTCTGAAGATTTCTTCTATGCACTTTTCTGCCTGATGATAGCAGGGATGAACGGTGTAGTTGCCAGCGGTGACATCTTTAACATTTTTGTTTTCCTCGAGATCTCTTCAATATCTTCATATGCCCTTGTCGCATTCGGAGTGGAGAAACAGCAGCTTGAGGCATCGTTTAAATACCAGGTTCTTGGCGGGCTCGCTTCATTCCTGATTTTATTCGCTATCGGTTTCCTTTACTGGAGAACAAAGACGCTGAATATTGCAGATATAAGAACAGTCCTTGGTTCAGGCGGCGACAGGAAATTCTATCTTATGGCAGAAATAATGCTGTTAACCGGCTTTGGGCTTAAAGCTGCAATTATGCCGTTCCATGCCTGGCTTCCTGATGCGCATTCATCAGCACCCTCTCCCATTTCAGCGATGTTATCAGGAGTGCTCATAAAAGCTGTTGGAATTTATGTCATCATCAGGCTGTTCTTCAACATGTTCGTGATAAGTGAAGAGATGGCAGTTCTGATTACTGCTCTCGGGACAATATCAATGGTCATCGGTGTCTTCCTGGCTATCGGACAATGGGATATCAAGAGACTTCTTGCCTACCACAGCATAAGCCAGATGGGCTATGTAGTAATGTCGGTTGGCATTGGAATGATACTTATGTCAAGGGGTATAAGACATGAAGTGGCAACACTGGCCGTCGCCGGAGGAATATTCCACCTGATCAACCATGCGGCTTTTAAAGGGTTACTCTTCCTGAACGCCGGAGCAATTGAATACTCAACCGGAACGCGTGACCTGAAGGAAATGGGTGGGCTGGCAAAGTCAATGCCGGTCACCTCTGCAACCTCCTTCGTCGCATCCTTGTCTATTTCAGGTATCCCTCCGTTTAACGGTTTTTTCAGCAAGCTGATAATTATTATTGCAGCCGTGATGGCACACTTTTATCTTCTTGCCGCCCTGGCTGGTATAGTCAGCATAATAACCCTGGCATCATTCCTTAAGTTCCAGCGTTATGCTTTCTATAATAAGGAACCAGACAAGGAAAAGAAAGAAATCAGGGAAGTGCCGTTCCCCATGCTCTTCAGTATGATAGTGCTGAGCATTATCTGCCTGCTGCTGAGTCTTCTGGTTTTTCCGGGAATCAGGGAGACAATTCTGACACCGGCGACGGATATTCTCACTGATCCTTCAAAATACTCAACATATATAATCGGACTGTAAAATGAGATAC
>JADGPV010000138.1 GCA_017882245.1 Bacteroidales bacterium
CCGTAACCGTTATGAATCAATCAGGTTGCTGTCATACCTCAGCGCTTCAAGCAAGGCCTTCAATCTCGCTTTCCATGAGCTGCTTGGTGACGCCAATGGGATCAACACGGAAATAGACAGGTATATGAGCGTCACTGCTGAGGAGATAACTGACAGTTCTTCACGTACATTCACCCCGGATAACTGCAATGTGATCTATTACCTTCCTGAAACGAAATGAAAAGACTGACCGTTAAACAATCCCCTGTGATCATCACTCCTTCTGCCGGTGAGACTCTGTTTCCTGAAATGGCAAGGCTGAGTAACGGTGTGCCTGTATATCTTCTGGGCAAAGGTACTGTCGACCTCCTCAGGATAGAGTTTGTTCTTAATGCCGGACAGCAGATGGAGAAAGTGCATATGGCAGCATCCATGACCAATGCCATGCTCACTGAAGGGACTGTGAAGCATGACGCCATAACAATCAATGATCTTATTGACAGTACAGGTACAATGTTAAATCATACGGCTGATAAGGAGACTGCCAGTCTGGTCATGATCACACTTTCGAGAAAGCTGGAGGAAGTGACAGCTCTCGCTGAAGAGGTGCTTTTTCATCCTTCTTTCCCCGGGACGGAGTTCCGGATGCTGATCGATAAAAGAGTGCAGTCTTTCCTGACATCCAGACAAAAGACCTCTGTCATAGGCAGGGAAGAATTTTACAGGGCTCTTTGTGGAAACAATAATCCGTATGGAAGGATCACAAAACTGGATGATTACCACTCATTGACAACCTCAGCCACGGCTGAATTCCATTCACTTTACTACAAGCCTGACAACATGTATATAACAGTTGCAGGCCGTGACCCGGAGCAGGCTTTACCTGCACTTGAGAAGTACTTTTCAGGCAATGGCACCGGAGCCTGGCATGAACCTGAGATACCCCGATTTGTGTTTGAGCCGGCAGAACCCGGACGCATCTTTTCTGAAGTCAGCAACTCCGTGCAGAGTGCCGTGCGGCTGGGATGGAAAGGTATCACCAGGAATCATCCGGACTACCAGGGGCTTCAGGTCGCCAGCATGATACTCGGAGGTTATTTCGGCTCGAGGCTTATGCGAAACATCAGGGAGGAGAAAGGATATACCTACGGCATAAATTCAGTTGTAGGAGCTTTCCACGGTGCAGGTTATATAGTTATTATCACCGAGGTGGCTAATGTTTACCGTGAAGAAACGATCAGGGAAATAAAGAAGGAGATTGCTGAGCTAAGCATAAATGAGGTCAGCAATAATGAGCTCAACATCGTCAGGAACCACTTCATGGGTGAGATTGCGCGTATGTTTGACGGACCTTTCAACAGCGCCGAGACAATACGAAGCATTATAGATAATAATTGCGGCCATGATTATTTTTCAAGGTTTGTAGAGACGGTAAAAACAATTACGCCGGGCAAAATAAAAGAGCTTTTTAATACGTATTTTATTATTGACAATGCGTTTGAGATCATAGCCGGAGCAAAATGAGACAACTCACGGTTATATTGGTGACACTATTGTTTGCCAGCCTGATGACGACTCTTTCCGGACAGGATGTCATCCGGCCATTGTCTCCTGAACTGGATATGGTTACCGTGGATCCGCAGACCGGTTTTGCGACGATAAAGTGGCTGCCGTCAGCCTCCGCTGACGTGGGCAGCTACGTTGTTTATACCTACAGCAACAATACAGCATTTGCTGTCGACACGATCAGGTCACCATTTATTACGGAGTACACACATACGGGCTCTTCAGTAAGCTATATGAGTGTCACCTATGTAGTTGCTGCTATGGACTCATCACTTAATATAAGTCCGCTTAGCAACAGCCTCAGCACAATATATATTACAGCTTTCAACGATACCTGCAACGCTGCCATCAACCTTTCATGGTCTCCCTATTTTAATCCCGGACATGTGGCTGATTCGTATAAAATCTGGTTGAGTGTTGTAGGTAATCCTGCAGAATTAATTACCAGTTTGCCACTGAGTTCCACGGAGTACTCCCTGACACTTGTTTCCCCTGCAGCTGATTACTGTATTTATGCAACTGCTTCAGCCGGTAATTCAGGTCTTTCCTCTTCCAACATGAAATGTGTTACCACAGGGAGCGAAGCTGCTCCGGCCTGGATAAAAGTGATCGCTATAGCCGTTGACAAAGGTGCGCTTGTTTTTAATGGCAGCTATGACCAGACGACCAATATAAAGAAGTTTGTTGTTCAGAAACATGCAGGTGATGGTCAGGCATGGGAGACTGCAGGCTCAGGAACAGGACTGAATGGAGTCGTAACTGTAAGCATTCCCGATGCAGACACAAATATTATTTCACTCTATCGCATTTCAGCTGTGAACAACTGCGAAACTGCGGTTACCTCATCACCTCCGGTAAGAAATATTGTCGTTGCATCATCTGTCATAGGTACCCGGATTGATCTGAAATGGAACAATCCTTTACTTTCCGGTGATGCAATTTTTTCAGTCTGGCGTGACATCGGGCAGGGATGGGCAGAGGTTGCCAGTTCTCTTTCTGATACGACCTGGTCGGAGGATTACTCCCTCTTTGCTGCCGGAGTTTCTTCAGCAGCGGTGGCTTACCGTGTTACCGCCACCTATCCGGAAGCTCCTGCCGGCGACCCTCTTTTCCTCTCAGATATCACACTGATTGAGGCCACTGAAAATATATATATGCCAAATGCCTTTACTCCAAACGATGATGGCCTGAATGATATATTTGTCCCCATACTGACATTCACTCCTTCAAAATATGACCTGAGGATTTACAGCCGCACGGGAGCTCTTCTCTTTCAGACCGGAAGTCACGGCACCGGATGGGATGGCCGCCATAATGACAAACCTATGCCTTCCGGCGTCTACCTTTGGAGTCTCAGGGTCACACTGCCTTCCGGAATTACTGAACAGAGAACCGGTACAGTTACAATCCTGCCTTAAGATGATCCAAAAATTAAATAGTCCGATTTTAGTATCTTTGAACTTCCGTTGCGGATAATGGCTGATGGGCAAAAAGAAAGCTGACATATTTACTGAAGATGAAGTAAGTCGTATTGAATATGAGTATAACCTGTTAAAAGACAACTTATACAGGTGTGACAAACCGGGAGACAGGGAACTTATTGAAAAGGCTTTCAGATTTGCCAACGAAGCCCACCGGGATATGTACCGCAATTCAGGCGAACCTTATATCATTCACCCGATCAATGTTGCCCGTATTGTTAACCAGGAGATGGGTGTCGGTGCAAAATCCGTTGCAGCCGCATTGCTGCATGATGTGGTTGAAGACACCGGTGTGCCACTGGAAGAGATTTCCAAAGAGTTTGGACCCAAGATCGCTTCGCTGATTGATGGTCTGACCAAGATCTCAGGCACCTATAACCAGGAAACAAACTCTCTTCAGGCTGAGAACTTCCGAAAGATGCTGATGACCCTTTCTGATGACATCAGGGTCATTCTCATAAAGATAGCTGACAGGCTGCATAACATGCGTACTCTTGATTCCATGCCTGAACACAAGAGGATGAAAGTTGCTGGTGAGACAATTTATCTGTACGCACCCCTTGCACACCGTCTCGGTCTGTTTGCCATCAAGACTGAACTGGAGGACCTGAGCTTCAAGTTCAGGCACCCGCGCATCTATGATGAGATAGCGCGTAAAGTAAAGCTGGATGAGAAAAAGAACCTGGCTCTTATTAACAGATTCAGTCTTCCCATAATTGAAAGGCTCAATAATAACAATATCATCTTTGATATTTCCGGCAGGTTTAAATCCATCTACTCCATCTGGAAGAAGATGCAATCAAAGAACATCCCATTTGAGGAGGTTTTCGATCTGCTGGCTGTCAGGGTCGTCTTTGAACCAGGTCCGGAGATGAGTGAGAGGGCACAGTGCTGGCAGATTTATTCACTGATAACAGATATCTATACTCCGAAGCCTGACAGGCTACGTGACTGGGTGAGCAGGCCCAAATCAAACGGTTATGAAGCGCTTCACCTTACTGTCATGGGTCCGGAAGGACGCTGGGTGGAAGTGCAGATACGGAGCCAGCGTATGGATGATATTGCCGAGCGTGGGTTTGCCGCCCACTGGAAGTATAAGGGAGATACCCTTCAGTCAGAAAGCGAACTTGATAAATGGCTGAAACACATACGCGAGATGCTCGCCAACCCCATGTCAGACCCGCTGACCTTCCTTGACGAATTCAAGCTGAGCCTCTTCTCATCCGAGATAATGGTATTTACCCCAAAGGGCCTGCTGGTCAACCTGCCAAAGGGAGCATCAGCACTCGATTTTGCGTATGAAATACACACCGATATCGGTAACAAAGCTATCGGTGCCAAGGTTAATTACAAACTTTCGCCCCTGTCAACGACCCTTCAGAGCGGAGACCAGGTTGAAATCATCACATCAAACATAGGCAAACCCGAGAAGGAGTGGCTTGATTATGTTCACACGACAAAAGCCAGATCCGCCATAAAAGATGTCCTCAGGGATGAATCTACTGACCGCATTCGGAAAGGCATGGACCTGCTTGAAAAGAAGCTTAGCGAACTTGGTATCCTGCCCAATTCCGATATAATAAAGAAGCTGCTTGATTATTATGAACTTCTGAACAAGGATGAACTGTACTCAAGGATCGGCTTAGGGCTTATCGATCTTGATGATCTGCGCAAGGTGCTTAAAAAGGCACCCGACAACAGCTTCAGGAAATACTGGAGGCTTGCCGTCGACACTGTCATCAAAAAAGCTCCTGCGGAAAAAGAGATCAGTGTCGGAACAACTCCTATTGACAAAAGCCACCCTTATCTGCTCCGCGAAAATATTGACAGCACGGGTGACTCATATGTCATTGCAGAATGCTGCAATCCAATACCAGGTGATGAAGTTGTAGGCTATATAGATCCAAATAATTCAATAATCGTACATAAGCCGAAATGCCCTGTTGCCATCAAACTCATGTCAAGCGAAGGCAACAGGATTATCCCTGTCAGGTGGACAATACATAAGTTGTCCTCGTTTCTTGCAAGGATAAGCATCAATGGGATTGACAGGCTGGGACTCATAAATGAGATAACAAATATCATCTCGACAGAACTGAACGTAAACATACGTAACATCAATGTCTCAGTTTATGACAGCATATTTGAAGGCACGATCGACTTTTATGTCCATCATACACGCGACCTAAACAACCTTATCATGCAGCTTTCAAACGTAAAGGGTATTGCAAGCGTAAAAAGGATCGAAGAATTCATTGAGTAAATGAAGTTGAATGAACACTTTGACAATAAACTGCACTGAATGATGGCCAGCGAAGATGCCAGGGCAGTCGTAAAGCAGATCTTTACCGAGTATCTCGGCAGTCGCTCGATGAGAAAGACTCCGGAGAGGTTTGCAATCCTTGATGAGATCTATTCCAGGGAGGGACATTTTGATATTGAGTCATTGTTCAATTACATGAATGATAAAAAATATCGAGTCTCAAGGGCTACTCTTTACAATACAATGGAATTGATTATCGACTCCAGGCTGGTGGTCAGGCATAAATTCGGGCACAGGCAGGCTCAGTATGAAAAAACATACCAGACAGGACAGCATGATCATCTTATCGACATTGAAACCGGTGCCGTGCTTGAGTTCCATGACCCGAGGATAAATGAAATAATAAAAAGCGCATGTGAAGCGAACTCTTTCATTCCGCATCACTATGCGCTTTATATCTACGGCTTACCGGGAAAATCCGAAAAGAACAAATTATAGCCCAAACTTGATTAACTAAAGCTTCAGGTATTTACAGGCAATTGATGGAAGTTCTGTCAGAAGGCATATCCGAAGGTAAATCCGAACGGGACACTCACTGTAAATTTATTAGTCAGATTCAGATCATCAAGCCAGTTAGCCATTCCATTGTTTATTGATTCAAAAGTCTTGTTCTTTACTCCAAGGCCGGTGTAAATATCAAGAGCAAAACCTCCTTTAGTGATCACCTGGTAGCCCATGACCAGATTGATATTTAGTTTACTTGCTGTAACATATTGTGAGTGATCCATATTGTTTTTCATTTTAGCCCATGCGTAAGAAAAATGCGGACCCATATAAAATCCGGCGGGTGCATCGTCACCTGTGAGGAAAAACTTGTACCACAGCTGCCCGTGGAAACCACTTGAGTTGACAGTCGTATCATTTGCAGCATCACGCATATTCATCAAATTCGTTATCAGAGGGCTTGTTCCCAGGTAGCCGAGGCCTATCTGAATTGACTGTTTTGACATTGTCTGAACCTCGAAGTTTACCTTGTATTCATTGGTAAGAGGCACAACCCATAAAGCATACAAGGGTCCTCCGAGAACCGTGAGAGGGTTGGTCTTTAAAGTAAACCTGTAATCTTTTCCGGATGAGGTTTCCTGTGCGTATGCATTTGTTCCGGAAATTAGTATTACAAATCCGATTACGAGCAAATAGGTTACCTTTTTCATGGTATTTGATTGTTAGATTTTATTATCAGCATATTAATTTAACAGAATTTGCATGAGTTTATTATGTGGCAAACCACATTTAATGAACAATCCCGATTGTTTATTAATCAGTTACATGCCTTCCGGGTATTTTATAACAATCACTTTCTGCCTCTTCATTCGGATGAAATATTTCGTAACTTCGGACCTGTTTTGCTAATAAGGATTATCAATAAGCATGAAGATTGACATATTGTTAGGTCTCCAGTGGGGTGATGAAGGGAAGGGAAAAATCGTTGACGCATTAGCTCCGGAGTATGATGTTATTGCACGTTTCCAGGGAGGTCCCAATGCCGGGCATACGATAAAATTCAATAACACAAAGCATGTACTCCATCTGATCCCTTCCGGCATTTTTCATGAGGGCAAAACCAACGTCATTGGCAACGGACTGGTTCTCGATCCCGTGGTGTTCCGACAGGAAGTAGAGAGTCTTGGCATTGACCTTGGCAGAGTCAGGGATAGACTGCTTATCTCTGTAAAAGCACACCTAATAATGCCGACGCATAAGCTGCTTGATGCTGCACATGAGGCTTCACTTGGTGATTCAAAGATAGGATCGACCCTCAGAGGCATAGGACCGGCTTATACAGATAAGACCTCCCGCGGTGGTATCAGAGTGGGAGATCTTTTCAGAAAAGATTTTGCTGATTTGTATAAGACAAGGGTCGGCGAACATCTCCGGATGCTCAAAGGGTACGGTTACGATCAGAATCTTCAAGCACTGGAAGCTGAATGGTTTGAGGCAGCAGAGTTCCTGAAGCAGTTTAATACAGTTAATGCAGATTACTATATCGATAGAAGTCTCACCGATGGCAAGCGCATTCTGGCAGAAGGTGCTCAGGGTACCATGCTTGACATTGATTTCGGGACTTATCCTTTTGTTACCTCTTCAAATACTGTTGCAGCGGGTGCCTGCACAGGCCTTGGCGTTGCACCGGCACGTGTCGGAGAAGTCTTTGGCATCTTCAAGGCCTACTGCACCAGGGTGGGCAGCGGACCGTTTCCGACTGAACTCAATGATGAGGACGGTCAACGGATGCGCGATCTAGGCAATGAGTATGGCGCGACCACAGGCCGGCCCCGCCGCTGCGGATGGCTTGACCTGCCGGCCCTGAAATATGCTATTATGATTAACGGCGTGACTCGTCTGTTCATGATGAAAGCCGATGTGCTTTCTAGCTTCGGCGAGATCAAAATATGCACCTCATACACTGTCAACGGCACACAGGTCAGCGAACTTCCTTACTGTCTTGCAGATATTGAAAGACTTAACTACCATACTATGCCCGGATGGAACTGTGAAATCAGTAAGTTTCAGAAATGGGACGAACTCCCTGCAGAGTTAAGGAGCTATATAAAGTATATTGAAAAAGAAACCGGCGTACCGATAACCATAGTTTCTGTCGGACCAGACAGGTGGGCCACCATCTATAGGTAGCCTTTACTCTCCCCGGTAAACCCAGGCTTCACTGTCAATCTTTTCCTGGATGCTGCCAACAGCTTTATACGCATCATGCACGCTGTCAAACGATTTTGCCGAGACAAGATGCCATCTTCCGCCATTCATCCCGACAATCTGCGCATCATAGCCAAAGCCTTTGATATGGCCAAGCCAGTCGTCAGCATAAGCAGGTGTCAGGAAACTGCCAACAATGACGTGATACTTCTTAAGTTCCACGGTTTTCTGCTCTTCAGCAAGCCTGGCCTGCTCGGCAAGCCTGGCTTTTTCAGCCTCAGCCTGTTCATTCGCTACACGGATAGAATCAGCTACGCGATATGCCTCCTGTTGCTTTTGCAGGGTCTCTGTCTGCCTTTTCTTCTTTCCAAAAGGATTAATGCTTTTCATGAAATCACAGGAAGGTGTAAGAAGTAAAATTCCTGCAAGTAAAACTATGACCAGTCTCTTCATAAATGACAGTTTTCACGGTTATAAACGATAAAGGTAAAAAATCAGGCTTAAAAATCCAATGAAAATAAGAGAAACATACCCGCGCTTATAAATTCTTTCTTAAATTGGATTGATTTTTAATAACCATCAAACATACAAATCAGATGAAATCACTGATCCAGTTTTTTGAAGAGAATGTTGAAAAATATGCAACCAACATCTATCTGTGGGAAAAACCGCAAGACAAATATGAGGGTACCACTTACCAGGAGACCAGGCGTCAGGTTCATGAGTTCGGTGCCGGGCTGATGCAGCTGGGAGTAAAAAAAGGCGATCGCGTAAGCCTGCTTTCTGACGGGAGGAACAGCTGGATAATTGGTGAGATGGGAGTACTCTATGCCGGTGGTGTGAACGTACCTCTGTCTGTAAGATTAAACCCTGAAGAGATCAAATTCAGGCTGATTCATTCAGAATCAAAGATGGTTATTACTAACAGCAGTCAGGCTCCCAAGATACTTGAGGTACTCGACCAGTGCCCCAGAATAGAGAAGGTAATCTTCATGGATCCCAGGGAGGAATATCCTGACGGACAAATTAATTTCAACGAAGTCAGGAAAATAGGGAGGGAATGGCTTGAGAATCCTGCCAACAGGAAGATCTTTGATGAATTTACGGCATCCATAACTCCTGCCGACTTTGCCAATATATGCTACACATCAGGCACTACTGCAGATCCCAAGGGAATTATTCTTACGCATGGTAATTATGTGACAAACGTTTACCAGGGTTACTCCCTGATGGATATTCCCCAGCATTACAAAACCCTTCTCTTCATTCCATGGGACCACTCTTTCGCTCATACGGCTGGGATCTTTGCATTTATGGGAAAAGGAGCAAGCATTGCCTCTGTCAAACTTGGAAAAACACCCATGGAGAACCTGCGCAATATACCCATCTGCATGAAGGAAATAAAACCCAACCTGCTCATGAGCGTGCCTGCCATAGCCAAGAACTTCAGAAAAAATATTGAAAAGGGTATTAAGGAAAAAGGTAAAGTGACTGAAGCCCTCTTTAATTTCGCACTGAAGATTGCCTACTCTTATAATAAGGAGGGATATAATAAGGGACGTGGTTTACAGAAGATCAATAAACCGTTGCTTAACCTGTTTGATAAGATACTCTTTGCCAAAATACGTGAATCTTTTGGAGGAGAGCTTGATTACTTTATAGGCGGAGGTGCTTTGCTGGATATTGAACTGCAGCGTTTCTTCTATGCCATAGGGGCACCAATGTTCCAGGGTTACGGACTGTCTGAAGCTTCACCCATAATCTCATCCAACTCGCTGGCAAGACATAAGCTGGGATCATCGGGTTATCTTGTAAACAACATGGAACTCAAGATCTGTGATGATAACGGCAAAAGCCTTCCTGTTGGAGAAAAGGGAGAGATTGTAATCAAGGGCGGCAACGTGATGCACGGCTACTGGAAGAACGAAACAGCAACCAGGGAGGCAATACGCGACGGATGGCTCTATACCGGCGATATGGGATATATGAGTGAGGATGGCTTTCTTTATGTTCTGGGGCGATTCAAGAGCCTCCTGATTGCTGACGACGGAGAAAAATTCAGCCCTGAAGGAATTGAAGAAGCAATGACCCAGCAGTCAAAATACATAGACCAATGCATGCTTTACAATAATCAGAAACCTTATACAGTTGCACTGATTGTTCCAAACCAGCACGCTCTTAAGCTCTATCTTGAAGAACATAACATGTCTGCTACAACTGAGGAGGGCAAACGTGCTATGCTCAACCTGTTAGAGAATGAGGTAAATGAATACCGCCTCAACGGGAAATACGGAAGCATGTTCCCGCAACGCTGGTTGCCGGTTGCATTGGGGATCCTCAATGAAAGCTTCAATGAGGAGAACGGTTTACTGAACTCTATGACCAAAATGGTGCGTGGCAAGATTATTACCAGGTACCAGGATCTGATTGATTTTCTTTATACCATCAATGGTAAGATTGTTTACCATGAACGGAATATGGAAGAGGTCGAGAAGATGAGGCTCGGCTGAACAGTATAAAATATTTCTTATATGAATTATAAAGTGTTATTGGCTGTTTCAGTCACAGCCGTATTTATGACTTACTGTACAGGCTATAATGGTCCTGAATGGCAACCGGCTGAAAATACACTTTTTACAGTATGGGGTGAAAAAATTGATCCTTCCGGCCCATGGAATGAATACCCGCGTCCGGGACTTGTACGTAAAGAATGGATGAGCCTCAATGGTTTATGGGACTATGCCATCTGCGGAAAGGACACATCACGTCCTGCTCCTGAAGGAAAGATACTTGTCCCCTACCCTGTCGAATCAGCCCTTTCAGGCGTTAAACGCAGAATGACGGATTCTCTCGCTCTGTGGTATTCGCGAAATTTCAGGCTTCCCACAGACTGGGCCGGGAAACAGATAACACTGAATTTTGAGGCATCTGACTGGGAAACAACAGTTTGGATAGATGATAATTTTGCCGTCAACCACCGCGGTGGATATGATCCCTTTTCATGCAATATAACACCTTACCTCTCAGACAGCAGGAAACACAGCATTGTCGTCAGGGTGACTGACCCGACGGACAAGGGCAGGCAGCCAAGAGGAAAGCAGGTGTCTGAACCGGAGGGTATCTGGTATACACCTTCAACAGGAATATGGCAGAGTGTATGGCTCGAACCCACAGGCAGTTCATGGATTGGTGACCTGAAGATAATACCTGATGTTGATAACAGCACCCTTACTGTCAAAGTGAATGAGGAGCGTTGCCAGGGTCCTGATGGATGCCCGCCTGTAGATATGGCTTCTTCGCTTGCCGAGGTAACTGTCTCTTTTGACGGTGCCATGATTGCTACCATTTCAGGAGAAGCAGGCAAGCCACTGATTATCGGAATTCCCGACCCCCATCTCTGGAGCCCTGATGACCCGAACCTGTATGATCTGAAGATAAGGCTCATTACAGGAGGCAACGTGACAGACGAAGCAAGCTCATATGCAGGAATGAGAAAAATATCACTTGGAGTAACCGCAGACGGCTTCACGCGTCTTATGCTGAATAACGGATTCATTTGGCAGAACGGCCCGCTTGATCAGGGATTCTGGCCGGACGGAATCTATACTCCTCCGTCTGATGAAGCCATGAAGTCCGACATTGAAACGCTGAAGAAGATGGGATTCAATATGATGCGTAAACATGTAAAAGTCGAGAACAGAAGGTTTTACTATCACACTGACAGGATTGGAATGCTGGTGTGGCAGGATATGCCCAGCGGAGACGATTATATATGGGGAGATAAGCCTGACATTGTAAAGAGTGCTGCTGATTCTACCCAGTTCATGACAGAACTGACGAGGATGATCGAGACGAAATTCAATTACCCGTCAATCATCATGTGGGTCATCTACAACGAAGGGTGGGGTCAGTATAACACTCCGGGTATTACAAAATATGTTGCTGCTTGTGACCCCTCCCGGCTGGTCAACAGCGCCTCGGGCTGGACTGACCGTGGAACAGGTAATGTCAGGGATGTACATAACTATCCAGATCCTGTTGCACCTGCAGCTGAGAAAGCCAGAGCGACAGTGCTGGGTGAATTCGGCGGACTTGGACTTCCCGTTCAGGGCCACACATGGGAGCAAAAGAACTGGGGATACCAGAAAATGAGTGACAGTACTGACCTTTTTATAAGATACAGTCAGTTCTATTCTGTGGTCAGGAACCTTGTGGCAACAAAAGGCCTGAGTGCTTCAGTCTATACACAAACCACCGATGTGGAGACGGAGACCAACGGCCTATTGACCTATGACCGCAAGGTTGATAAGATGGGTTACGATAACGTGCGCAAAGCCATGAACCCCGGCAAATGAAAACCTGCCTCTGCTATACTTTCAGTCGGTTCTTGAAGGGCAGAAAAGTCATGAAGTCGGCGTGATGTACGATATAAGCTTCAGTGGTGCGTGTGACCAGATCGCCTTCATGAGCATGAGCTGCAATTATGTGGCACACTTCCGGAGGTACTCCGCATTCCTCTGCCAGGCTTACTCCTGAGAATGGGTGCCGCAGGTACTTTCCGTATTTTCCCTGTACGGCCGTTCCGTTAGAATCAAGCTCGTATTCCAGCATCTTGCCTACATCGGCAAGAATAGCACCGGCGATAACAACATCCATGTTCACCGGAAGGTCATCCCTGAAGAATTGGTTCATCTTTTCTCCTGCTTCGCGGACAATATGAACAACGCACCTCTTGTGGTCCATGAATGAGACCTTGAGGTCAGGTCCGCACAGCAGTGTGAAGGGAATACGGTTCAGGTCATCAGCTTTGAGCACACTGCGTTCAAGTGCCAGTTCCCAGGTACGGGCAGTCTTTTCCCGGAGTTCCGGATCATTGATCCACTCCAGCTCAGGCCATAGTTTTTTTATCTCTTCAGTCATGACCGGCTACTTTAATCGTGCAATAATGGCATCTGTCATCTGGATAGTTGATGCAGCCCCCATGGTGACCACCTCAGGCTTGCCTGAAAGCTTCATCATGTCATAGGTTCTGACTTTACCTTCCTCAATAACTCCTGCTATTGCCTTCCTGATGCGGGCAGCAATGTTCTTTTCATCGATATATTCAAGCATCATACAGGCTGATTCGATCATAGCTATGGGATTGATGATCGGTATACTGTATCCGGCATATTTCGGTGCTGATCCGTGAGTGGGCTCGAAAACGCCGATGCCGTCCTCCGAGAACTGGGCACTGCAGGCAAAGCCCAGGCCGCCTATGAGCCCGGCGAAGGCGTCGGAGGCAATATCACCAAACATGTTGCTGGCAACAATTACACCGTAGTCCTCAGGGTTCTTCGTGAGCCACATCATCTGCGCATCGATGTTGGTGTTGTGGAGCTGTATGGCCGGAAACGCATTCTTCTGAATATCCTTGGCTACCTTCCACATGAGTCCCGATGTTTCACGTATCACATTAGGCTTCTCACAAACCGTTACCGATTTATAACCGTATTTTACGGCATGCACAAAGGCAGCTCTTATTATGCGTTCAGTGTATTTCAACGTTAAGATACGGGTTGATACCGCCAGCTCTTCTTTCGGGCACCATCCGAAGTTTTCCCGGAACTTGGGGTGCGTCATCAGGGCATCATACACCTGCTGGGGAGGATTAGACCATTCAACACCTCCGTAGAGGCCTTCAGTATTCTGGCGGAATATTACGACGTCAACCATCGGCTCCTCAGGATTTCCATCCTTGCCGCGGCGTATGAAGTTGAGGGGATTACCCTTGTAGCTTCGGCATGGTCTCACGCATATATCAAGGCCAAAATGCTGTCTGAGACCCACTATTGGACTGCTGTAACTGAAGCCCTTCCCCTGCAGGGCCGGAGAGAGCTCGGCTGCAGCCTCATCCTTGGGCTTGGAGGTTATTGCACCAAAAAGTGCAATTTTGTGCTTTGCAATAAGATCAATCGTTCTCTGAGGAAGAGGATTGCCCTCCTTACACCAGAAATCCCATCCGATGTCACCATAGACATAGTCAGCATTAAAACCCGCTGCATCAAGAACACGAACAGCCTCTTTAAGGACTACGGCACCAATACCGTCACCCGGCAGCGCAACAATCGTACGTTTAGCCATATTTCATGATTTATGTTTGTATTATATGTTATCGCGTAAAAATATAGTTTTTATTGTGTTAAAAAAAAGACTTTCAGCAGATAAAACTCATGATGGTTGCATTGGAAAAAAATTATATTTGCCGCTTGATCTGATTATTTAAAGTTTTAACAAACAAAATTATATGGTTCAGCTGGGGGAGATGAAGCCAAGGAAACTGTGGGGCTTCTTTGAGGAAATCTGCAGGATACCAAGACTTTCCAAGAACGAAGGTAAGATAAGGGCATATCTGCTTGATTTTGCCAGGAAGCACGATTTGGAGTCAAAAGAGGACAGCGTTGGTAATATACTTATTGTCAGGGAAGCCTACCCCGGCAAGGAGCATGTCAGGACTATAGTTTTGCAGGGTCATCTTGACATGGTTGGTGAAAAAAATGCTTCACACCCTCATAACTGGGCTGAAGATCCCATTATACCTGTAGTGGATGGTAAATGGGTTACAGCCAGTGGCACAACTCTCGGAGCTGATGATGGAATAGGTATTGCTGCGCAAATGGCCGTTCTTACAGAGCCTTACCTGCAGTGCGGACGAATAGAATGTCTTTTTACAGTTGATGAGGAGTCAGGAATGACAGGAGCTATCAACCTTAAGCCTGACTTCTTCACAGGCCGCATCCTCCTTAACCTTGATTCTGAGGATGAAGGAATTCTCTTCATTGGATGCGCAGGAGGAATAGACACGCAGGCAATGCTTCCATATACTCCGGAAAAAGTCTCTGAAGGAAGCAAAGCCATGAATATTTCGGTCACAGGACTGCATGGAGGTCACTCAGGTGACGAGATACATAAGGGTTACGGCAATTCAATCAAAATCATTTCGAGGCTGCTACAGGATCTCGAGAAGAGGTACGGCATCCGGATCAGTAATTTCAGCGGCGGGAACCTTCGGAATGCCATCCCCAGGGAAGCATTTCTGACTATTACTTTTAACCCGGCACATGAGGAATCTATCCTTTCCGACACTGCAGCATATAATGTTCTGGTACGTGAAGAATATGGTACTCTTGAGCCTGACCTGAAGGTTGCTGCGACACCTGCTGAACTCCCATCCTCAGTGATTGATAGCCAGACACAGCACAAGCTGCTCAATGCCCTTAGCCTTGTTCCTCATGGCGTCCTGGGATGGTCAAAGGAAATACCTGACCTTGTTGAAACATCCAGCAACCTGGCAACAATACGCCTGACCGAAGACAACAAAATCCAAGTTGTGACAACCCAAAGG